>NZ_CP127221.1:2175000-2296411 GCF_030284385.1 Altererythrobacter rubellus | reverse complement strand
CTCAGACAGCTATGTTTTATGAAGCCCTAGCGCTTAAGCGCAAGGACGTTTTCGTAAAAAAAACGAAATATTTCGGTTGACTCAGCTCTAACCCGCAGGCTTGCGTTGATGTTATTGATATAATGAGATTTTCGAGATTTGAGCGATGCGAATCGTGGAAACTCCTAGGGTTAGCGGTCTCGGAATTGTCAAATGCCGCGCAAAACAAAAGGGCCGAACCCGTTTCGGGCCGGCCCTTGTGAATGTCTCAAGCAAATTCGAAGCGCCGATTGACGCCTCGACGCCGGATCAGAGTGCAGCGACTCGCTTCGAGAGGCGCGACATCTTGCGAGCAACCGTGTTCTTGTGCATCACGCCGCGAGCAACGCCGCGCGCCATTTCCGGCTGAGCAGCTTTCAAAGCTTCGGCCGCCGCTGCCTTGTCGCCTGCTTCACATGCTGTTTCGACCTTCTTGACGAAACCACGGATACGGCTGACGCGCGCAGTGTTTACGTCGGCGCGGCGGTTATTGCGACGAATGCGCTTCTTTGCTTGTGGCGAATTGGCCATGTTTGTCCTTGCTTCTCGATCACCCAACGTGATCGGATCTGAATTATCTATAGTGTTCGAAAACGGCGATTCACTGCCGGAAAGGCGCGCACATAGTCCTGCCCTTGCGAATCGTCAACCTATTCTGGGGGAGTGATAGCTTACTTTTGGCACTTGGCGCAGAACCATGTGCTGCGTCCGCCTTGAGCAAAGCGGCGGATGATGCCGCTATCCTGGCGGCGGCAAGGGTCGCCATCGCGTCCATAAACATCAAAGCGGGTCGCAAAATAGCCCAGCTCTCCGTCAGGCGCGGCATAATCGCGAAGGGTTGAGCCGCCATCCCGGATCGATTGCGTGAGCACTTCCTTGATATGCGGTACAAGCCGGTCAAGCTGGGGCCTGGTCACTTTGCCACCAGCTTTGCGCGGATGGATGCCAGCGCGCCACAGCGCTTCGCACACATATATATTGCCGAGCCCCGCAACGATCCGTTGATCTAGCAGGCAAAGCTTGATGGCTTGCTTGCGGTCCTTGAGTGCGTTCTTGAGGTATGCAGGATCAAGATCCTCGCCCAGCGGTTCTGGCCCCAGGGCGGCAAACGGCGCCCATTCGCTCAGCGCATTGGTCGCGATCAGATCAACCGAACCAAAACGGCGCGGATCGCACAGTGCGAAATGATGGCCGCCTGATTCCATGATCAGGTGGTCATGCTTGTCGGGCTCTGCCGGATCAATCCGCCACCGGCCACTCATGCCAAGATGGAATACCATCGTCTGGTCACGGTCTGTATGGATCAGGCCATATTTCGCTCGGCGTGACAGGCCGGTTACGGTTGCGCCCGTCATGACCTGAACCAGCGAGTCCGGAAATGGTCGACGCAAGTTTGGCCGATTGAGTACCAGGCGATCAATCCTTGCACCATCTAGGAACCGGGCAAGCCCGCGAACCGTTGTCTCTACTTCTGGAAGCTCAGGCATGTTTGTTTGTGTAACCTATGTGCCTAAAGAGATCAGGCTCTCAAATCAGAAATGCCCCATAACACCCTTTGCCATGCTCGCAATTCATCCTAAGGCGCCCCGCTATGACTGATAAGGTTTCTTTCGGCTACGAAGATGTCGATCCGCAAGAGAAGACGCAGCGTGTTGGCGCGGTCTTTTCCAATGTCGCGCGTAAATATGACATAATGAATGATGCCATGTCGGGCGGCATGCACCGGGTCTGGAAAGACAGGTTCGTTCGCCGGGTAAAACCGCAGCCGGGCGAAGCCATTTTGGACATGGCCGGCGGCACTGGCGACATCGCCTTTCGCATGGCGGCACGCGGTGCCGAGGTTGTGGTGGCTGATATCAATCAGGACATGCTCGACGTTGGTATCGAACGCGCGATGGAGCGCGGAATCGATGGCCTGTCATGGTCGTGCCAGAATGCAGAGACGCTCAGCTATCCATCGGGCCAGTTCGATGCTTACACAATCGTTTTCGGTATCCGGAATGTGACTCACATAGATAAGGCTCTGGCTGAGGCGCACCGCGTGCTGCGGCCCGGCGGCCGTTTTTACTGCATGGAATTCGGCACGACTGATTGGCCGGGCTTCAAAGAGATCTATGATTTGTATTCGCACCAGATTATGCCCAAGCTGGGCAAAGCGATTGCGAATGATGAAGACAGCTATCGCTATCTGGCCGAGTCAATTCGCCGTTTCCCGCTCGCGCATGAGTTCGAAGCGATGATCAAGGATGCAGGTTTCCGCAACACGCGGGTCGAAAAAATACTCGGGGGCGCTGTGAACAACCATTCGGGCTGGAAAGTGTAAGGGTGACAAGACCCTCAACCCACATCTGGCGCATACTCAAGTGGGGGCGCAAGCTGGCAAAGCATGGCGCTTTGCGCGGGATCGAATCCGATCCGAACGCGCCCGTGCAGGTCAAGCGATTGGTTCGGCTTGCGCGTCTTGGCACATTCCAGCCTGCGACGCCTGACTATGCAACCGCGTTCAAGGCTATCGGGCCTGCGGCGATCAAGCTGGGGCAAACACTGGCGACACGGCCCGATCTGGTGGGCGAAGAAGCCGCACACAATCTACTCGGATTGCAGGACGATTTGCCGCCGGTAGTTTTCAGCGAGATTGAAGCGTCGATCGCGGCAACTTTTGAAAAGCCGCTGAGCGAGCTGTTTCAGGAAATCGACCCCAAGCCCGTCGGTGCCGCGTCCATCGCGCAGGTTCACCGCGCAGTGACAAGCGACGGCCGCAAGGTTGCATTGAAGGTGTTGCGCCCCGGCATTCGCGAACAGTTCGCGCGGGATATAGAGACCTATGAATGGGCCGCAGCGCATTTGGAAGCGTTGGGCAGCGACGAAGCCCGCCGGCTGCGTCCGCAGCTTACCATCGCCAATTTCAAACGCTGGACAAATCGCGAGCTTGATCTGCGGCGTGAAGCTGCGTCCGCTTCCGAGCTTGCGGAGAATATGAAAGGCTTTGCGGGCTACCGTGTCCCGGAAATCGACTGGGATCGCACCAATGGCCGGGTGATGACAGTCGAATGGATCGACGGCACAAAGATCAGCAAAGTCGAGGAACTGAAGGCCAAGGGCCATGACATGGACGAGCTGGCGAACCGGCTGGTTCTGGCGTTCCTTACCCAGGCGATCAGCGGCGGCTATTTCCATGCAGACATGCATCAGGGCAATCTGTTCGTCGAAGATGACGGCACGATTGCCGCGATTGACTTTGGCATCATGGGAAGGATCGATCGGCGTGCGCGGATGTGGCTGGCGGAGATCCTGTACGGGCTGACCACGGGCAATTATCGCCGCGTGGCGGAAATCCATTTCGAAGCGCAATATGTGCCGAGCTATCACTCGGTTGACGAATTCGCGACCGCGCTGCGCGCGGTGGGTGAGCCGATGCGCGGCAAGCCAGTGAAGGAACTGAGCGTCGGGCAAATGCTCGATGGCTTGTTTGCGATCACCCGCGACTTTGACATGCAGACCCAGCCGCATCTGCTGCTGCTGCAAAAGACCATGGTGATGGTTGAGGGGATTGCGACTCAGCTCAATCCCGAAATCAACATGTGGGACACTTCAGCGCCTTATGTACGCAATTGGGTGCGCGATGAGCTAGGGCCGGAAGCGGCCCTGGCCGACGCCGTGAAAGAGAATTTCTCGACCTTGCTCAAGCTGCCCGATTTGCTGCGCCGGGTGGATGAGAAATTCCCCGCCAAGGGCGGTGCGCCAGAAGCGCCCCCGCTCCCGGAAATCGAGCTGATCGTCGGGCCGACTGCGCCCAAGCGGCGCGGCTGGCTGGGCTATGTCGCCGCAGCTGCCGCCGGAGCAGGCGTTTTTTACGGCGCGACGATGCTTGGCTGGATTGCTTAAGCGTCCTCGTCAGGTACCAGAGCGGTGTGCGGCAGCATCCGGCTACCCAACAGGGCCAGGATCACAGTTACCGATTCAACGATGATGGGCAGAAACCAGCCATCATGCGGGCCATCGACTGTCAAAGTGTAGAGCCGCCCGAAGATGGCGATGCCCATAAGAGCAGCCGATACCAGCAATGGATCGCCTTTGCGGGCCCATGCGCCCCAGATCATGCACCCGCCAGCCACAACGAAGAACGCGGTCATATCCGCACGAACGGAAGCGAATCCCAGCACGCCTTTTGGCGCAATTCCGAAATCCGCGCCTGAGCCAACCGGGTCGAGCAGAAATCCGATCCCCATCAGCACGAAGAACAATCCACCAACAAACAGCAAAGCCCGTAAAACCAACGCCATGTCGTCTCTCCCCAGAAACTGTTTGGCTTTAGTTAGCTGGTTGTTAGGAAAGCGCTAGGCAAAACTTAATCACTCTGCTGCAAGGGTTGGCTGGGCTTTGCTGCGCGGCTAGGCTCGAAACGGCTTATGCGAAACAGGGAGCTTTTGGTCACTATGCGTCTTTCGCTGCTGACTGCAATCAGGGGGAACTCTTGAGCGGCACTGGACCGAAGATTTTGCTCGTGGTGGGCGGCGGTATCGCTGCCTACAAGTCATGCGAGCTTGTTCGTCTGATCCGCAAGGGCGGGGGCGATGTCACTTGCGTTTTGACGCAAGGCGGACAGCAATTCGTGACGCCTATGGCGCTGGCTGCATTGAGCGAGAACGAAGTCCACACCACGCTTTGGGACCTCAAGAACGAAGCCGAGATGGGGCATATCCAGCTCAGCCGCGAAGCTGATCTGGTTGTGGTTTGCCCCGCGACGGCCGATCTGATGGCGAAAATGGCCGCAGGGATCGCGGATGATCTGGCGACAACGCTGATCCTTGCGACTGACAAGCCGGTGATGATCGCACCTGCGATGAATGTCCGCATGTGGGAACACGAAGCGACCCAGCGCAATCTGCAATGGTTGCAGCAGGCGGGCGTCAAAGTGCTGCACCCGGATGAAGGTGCAATGGCTTGCGGCGAATTTGGCTATGGCCGTTTGCCCGAGCCGGAAGTTATCTGGAGCGAGATTGCCGGCCACTTCGGTATTGAAGTCGAAGTGCCAGAGAAAGCCGAACCAGTGGCTCTCGAAGCTGCGGTTGAAGAAGAGATTCTCGAGGAAGAGGCGGAAGCCGAGGTCGAAGCAATCGAGCCTGAAGTTGCCCCGAGAGGCGGCGGATTGGGCGGACTGCTGGCGTCGATTATCCCGCGCTCCACCGCAAAACGCACCGCCGACCAGATCGAAGTTGAATATCTGGAAGAGCAGGAAGCTGCTGCTGCCGCTTCTGCCGAAGAGGAAGCCGTCGGCGAATGTGAAGCTGAGCAAGAGGTTCCGGCTGATCCCGTCGCTGACGCTGGACCATTGCTAGCGTCAAAGGGTGCGGCCAGCTCCGCCCCGCCAACCGATCCGGCTGCAATCAATCATACCGTCAAGACCGGTGCCGGCGATGCCGAACCCGAATCCATCGATGGCGACGAGTTTGACGGCGTACCGGCCATGCCGGCAGATATCGAAGTGGCTGAAGAAGATGCGCTCGGCGGCGGTGCCTTCAAGGTCAAGAAGGGGCATCAGCCGCTCAAGGGCAAGCATATGCTGATCACGGCCGGCCCGACTTGGGAGGCGATCGATCCGGTGCGCTACATCGCGAACCGTTCTTCGGGCAAACAAGGCTTTGCCATCGCGGCTGCCGCAGCGGCGCTGGGCGCGAAGGTAACGTTGGTTGCCGGCCCGGTCTCTCTACGAACGCCTGACGGTGTTGATCGTGTGGATGTCGAAAGCGCAGTCCAGATGTCAGATGCCGTAAAGAATGCGCTGCCCGCGGACATCGCTGTTATGGTGGCCGCTGTCGCAGACTGGCGTCCCAAAGAATATCGCGGTGAGAAGATGAAGAAGCGCGGCTCTGCACCGCCAGCTCTCGTCCTCGAAGAGAACCCAGATCTTCTGACCAATGTCGCGGCAGGCGAAAACCGGCCGAAACTGGTGGTTGGCTTTGCTGCCGAGACCGAAGATGTTCTCGACAATGCGAAGCGCAAGCGCAAGCGCAAGGCTGCTGACTGGATTGTCGCTAACGACGTTTCAGGCGATGTGATGGGTGGTGACATGAACCGCGTCCAGATCATCAGCGAAGACGGCGTCGATACGCTGGAAGAAATGCCCAAGATGGACATTGCGATGGCTCTGGTCGAGAAAATGGCCGAAACGCTACAGGGTGAAAAAGAAGATGCCTGATCCCGTCAACGTCCAGGTGAAACGTTTGCCGCATGGCAATGGCTTGGACTTGCCGCGCTACGCCACCGAAGGCGCGGCCGGTATGGATGTAGTTTCGGCAGAGACTGTAACATTGCAGCCCGGTGCACGGCATGCTGTCGCGACAGGCCTTGCGCTGGCCATCCCGCAAGGGTTTGAAATTCAGGTCCGTCCACGGTCAGGGTTGGCGCTCAAACACGGGATAACCGTTCCCAATACTCCGGGCACGATCGACAGCGATTATCGCGGCGAGCTGAAAGTTATCATGATCAATCACGGCACTGAGCCGTTTCCGATCGAGCGTGGTGACCGGATTGCGCAGCTGGTTCTTGCACCGGTGACTCAAGCCGGGTGGGATGAAGTTGCCGAGCTTGACGACACGGCGCGGGGTGCGGGCGGCTTTGGCTCAACCGGCGGCGCTGCCAAACTCTAGTGAAATGAAAAGGGCGGCGCCTTTCGGCACCGCCCCAATCAAACTCCGTGCAAGGGTAATCTAGTTATTGACCTGACGAACCTTGGTTTCTTCCGGCTTGATCGTGATGCGCAAGGTTTCGCCTGAATTTCCGGGGAAGTTAGTGAACATTGCCTCAATCAGATTGGGCACCAGATGCTGCAAGCGGTTCGATGTAGAAACGGCCTGCGCCTTGCCTTCGAACAGACGCTCGCCAGTTTCAGCCCGGTCAATCTTCATGTCGATACCGCTGGTGTAAACGGTGTAGCTGCGTACTTCCGGTCCACCGAACCATGGATCGTAAAAGCCATAACCCCACGCGCCGCGGAATCGACTGCGATAGTAGCGCGAACCATAATAACCCCGATACCACGGGTCCCAAAACGGATCGGGGAACCCAGTGTCGGTAGTCCGCACTTTTTCGCGGCCATTATCGACGCCGTAGTCGAACCGCACCAGCAAGCTGGCGTTGTCTGGTTCGGCTTGCGCATAGCCAAGACGCTCCATCTGTGCCTCGACGAGATCGGCATAGAGCGCGAATTCAAGTCCGCCCGCCAGCGCCGGATCGTCGGCCACAACGGCGAAGGTTTCACCCTGGGGTGCTGGCAATTTGGACTGGAAGCGCGACACATCGGCCTTGAAGCCCGGCGATGCACACGCCGCGAGGCCTGCCAGCAGCAAGGGTATAGCAGCGAGTTTGAAAGTCCGCGAGCGAACTGATTTGAATGCGGTCATGGTTGCAACTCCAAATTATTCATGCGCCCAAAACACGCGGGAGCCGGCACGGTCGCTAAAAAAGCAGGCTGTCATCGATAGCGTGTTTTGTAAAGGAGACGGGCTGAACGAGGATTTAACGATCGCCAGCTTTAACTAAGCCTGAGAATCAGCCCCTTACTAGGCCCAGAGCTTTGTAGGTTGCATCCAATGTTGGCGCTCCCAGTGCGCGAGCGCGGGCCGCACCCCGTGCGAGAATCGCATCCAAGGCTTCACGATCGTCCTTCAGTTCAACAAATCGCGCCGAAATTGGACGGAGCGTTTCGACCAGCAATTCGCCCAGAGCTGGCTTGAATACGCCAAAACCCTGCCCGCCGAATTCTGCCAACACGCCATCCGTGCTCTTGCCCGCCAGTGCCCCGTAGATACCGACGAGATTCGATGCCTCGGCGCGTTCTTCCAGCCCTTTGGCCTCACTTGGCAAGGGCTCGGGATCGGTCTTCGCTTTCTTGATCTTCTTCATGATCTCGTCAGCATCGTCGGCCAGATTGATCCGGCTCATCTCAGACGGGTCAGACTTGCTCATTTTTGCCCCGCCATCGCGCAGGCTCATGATCCGCGCGGCTTCGGGCGGAATGATCGGATCTGGCAGAGTAAACACGGGCGCGTCTTCCGAAGCGAAATCATTGTTGAACTTTTGTGCGATGTCGCGCGCCAACTCCAGATGCTGCTTTTGGTCTTCGCCCACCGGTACATGCGTCGCTTGGTATAGTAGTACGTCAGCCGCCTGCAGAACGGGGTAAGTAAACAGCGCAATCGATGCGCCTTCGCGGTTCTTGCCCGATTTATCCTTGAATTGCGTCATGCGGTTTAGCCAGCCCATGCGAGCAGTGCCGTTGAGCAGCCATTGCAGCTCTGCGTGTGCGGGTACCTGTGCTTGATTGAACAGGATCGCCTTGTCAGGATCTACGCCGCAAGCGACCAGTGTTGCCACTAGTTCCAGAGTCGATGCATGCAGCTCTGCAGGGTTATGCGGCATCGACAGAGCATGAAGATCAGCAATAAAGATCAGGCATTCGCCGCCAGCTGCAAGCGCGTCATCCTGAAACTTCACATAATTGCGGATGGCGCCAAGGTAATTGCCTAGGTGAGGCTTGCCTGTGGGTTGAATGCCGGAAACGACGCGCATTTGAGATTCTCTATCGTGTAATTAGGTTTGGCGGCGCATTAGGCGCTGGAGGGTTGCCTTGTCGAGTACGCCGAGCATGATCGCTGCAATCACATAGGTGAACATGCCTGTGCCAATAATTGCGACAAGTCCAGTTGCTTGCTGGCTGAAAGTGCCGACAAACCATGGCTCGATCTGCGTCATCAGCCACCGCAGCGCCGCGCCCATTGCTCCGGCCGCGATGGCAATGCGCAGAATGCGGCCAAAGATCCGGCGCGGCATACGGTAGAAACCGCGAACGTGCAAAATTCCGGCCAGTAGCGCAATGTTGGTCCATGCGCCCACAGCTCCAGCTATCGCCAGTCCGACCACGCCGAGGCCGATCACGAAGATAAAGTAGTAATTCAACGCCGCGGTGACAGCCAGGCTGATCGCAGCGGTGAAAACCGGGGTGCGGGTATCCTTGCGGGCAAAGAAATTTGGCGTGAGCACTTTGACCAGCACATAGGCGGGAAGACCGATCACAAGTCCGGATACAACCATGCCGGTGATACCGGCGTCTTCCTGAGTAAACGCCTGACCAGCCATGAATACGCGTACAAAGGCAGTGCCGTTAAAGAACAGGGCAACTGCGCAAGGAAGCGTCAGTAGCATGGATAGCTCGATCGCATTGGACTGTAACCGCGCAGCATCCTCATCCTGCTCGCGACCCAGAAAGCGGGAAAGCGCGGGCAAGATGGCTGTGCCCAGTGCTATGCCGATAATGCCAAGCGGCAACTGGTTCCAGCGGTCCGCCATTTGCAGATGGGTGTAGCTGCCGACCGGCAGGCTGGAGAGGAAGAACAGATCGATTACGCGGCTGATCTGATATACGCCTGCCCCAAAGATCGCGGGCAGCGCCAGAATGCCTAGCTCCTTCACGCCGGATGTCAGCCTCGGCGCAACCAAAGACAGCCTGAAGCCGGCGCGGCACATGAATGCCCACAGCCAGACAACTTGCAACAGACCGGAAAGCGAGACCGCGATTGCCATCCATTGCGCGGTTTCGCGGCGTGCCTCCAGGCCTTCGCCCAATGTCAGGCCATAGGTCAGGGCGGCTATCAGGCAGATATTGAGCAAGATCGGCGCAGCGGCAGCGGCCGCAAAACGGGACAAGGAATTCAGGATAGCCGCGATCAAAGTCGCAATGCTCATGAGCAACAGATACGGGAATGTGACGCGCGCCATCAGGACAGCGATCTCGAGATTGCCTTCCTGTTCGGTTAGCCCATCAGTGACGAAGTATTCGACAACCCACGGCATCACGATCAGCGCAATTGCGCCGAAAACGATCAGGATCGGCAGAAGCACAGCGAGCACGCTCTCCGCAAAGGCCCGGGCCTCGCTGATGTCCTCGTCATCTTTCATGCGGCGGTTGAACAGCGGCACGAAAGCGCTCGCGAATGCGCCTTCTGCAAACAATCGCCGGAAGATATTGGGCAGCATGAATGCCAGCTGCCAGGCGTCGCCCATCGCTGTCGCACCCAGAACGCGCGCGATCAGGATATCACGCACAAAGCCGAACACGCGGCTAACCGCTGTTAGCCCGCCGATCGTCCCAACATTTTTGAGCAAGCTCATTGCGCTAAAGCATCCTTCCCGTCAGCCGCCCTTTTGTCGAAGCGGCTGACCAGAAGCAATAGTGCGCGCCGCGTGCTTACGCGTTGCCTTCAGGCGCGGCAGGAGTTGCATCGCCCGCTGCCCCTTCCTGAGCACGCTTGGCTTGCAGCTGCTGGACATAGAGGCCGTTGAAATCGATCGGATCCATCATCAACGGTTGGAAGCCGGCTTCGCGAACCGCATCTGCAATCACTGCGCGCGCAAACGGGAACAACAGCCGCGGAGCTTCCGCAAACATGAAAGCGTGTGCCTGTTCCTCGGGCACATTGCGAATGCCAACCAGGCCGCAATAAACCAGCTCGACAAGGTACGAATTGCCCTGTGATGTCTTGGCTGTGACGTTCACTTTGAGCTCAACTTCGGTCACTTCGTCGCTGACCTTGTTGGCACCAATGTTGAACTGCAGATCGATCTGCGGCTTTTCGGTCCATTGGAAAGATGCAGGTGCGTTCGGGTTCTCGACAGACAGATCCTTCACATATTGCGTGATGATCCCGGCGGTCGGCAGGTTGTCTGCGCCATTGCCGCCAGCAGCTGGATTGGGGTTGTCGAGGTCTGTCAGGATGTCGCCTTCATCGGCCATGTTGAATGCTCTTTCGCGTCAAATTTTTCAAGAATTGGGTCGTATTTGCCGCGCTTTCAGCGGCCTTGCGCGCCGCCTAGCACTCCAATTGCTGGCCCGCAACCGGCCTGACTATCGATACATGCATGCAATGCCGCGCCAAAAAGGAACGTTCTGCATGCTTCCAGCGTTGTGAATTTCAATGGAAAGCCCTATCTAACGGGTGAGGGGCGTATAAGGTCGAGTTATTCGCTTGCCAAAAGACTGGATAGATCAAGTGATTGTCGAAATTGTCATTCTTGCCATGATTGCCGCCTTCTTGGGGCTGCGGCTCTATTCTGTGTTGGGCGAGCGCGCCGAACACGAGGAAGAATCAGTGCCGCATCGCTTTGATGCGAATGACGATGATCGCCCGTCACAGGTTGCCCCCAAGTCCGGATCTCAGCCGGTTGCGCCGATTCGCCCTCAACCCCGTCTGAATGGCATGATTCCCGCGGTTGAACGTGGCATACGCGATATTTCCGCAGCTGACCCAAGCTTTGACATCACCATGTTTCTGGAAGGTGCCAAAGGCGCTTACCGGATGGTGCTTGACGCATTCTGGAAGGGTGATCTCGCAACACTGAAAGAGCTGTGTGATGATGACGTGTACGCCGGGTTCGCCGCTGCGATTGATGCGCGCGAAGCAGCTGGTCACACGCTCGACAACAAGCTGATCCGGATCGAAGAGGACAAGATCCATTCGGCAACGCTTGATGGAAGCATGGCACGTGTCGCAGTACTATTTGTGGCGGATATCGCGGCTGTCACGCGTGACAAAGACGGCAATGTTATCTCTGGCTCGCTTGATGATGCCGTCGAAAGCCGTGACGTCTGGACATTCTCGCGCAATATTTCCTCGAGCGGACCGGACTGGTTGCTGGATGAGACCGACGAAGGCTGAGCCGCGCCGATGGCAATCCGCGTCAGCGATATTGTTTGTGCTCGCGCTGGCGAGCTGTGCACGGATAATGCCTGCACCGCAGCCACCAATCGAAAATGCTGCCGCACTCGGCGTGGCAATCGGCCCTGCCCTTGCGGAGTTGCGAATTGCGCAGGAAGATGCCTCGGCAGCTCTCGCCAGTTTTATCGAATCGTGCCCTAAACTTCTCGCGCGTGATGACCAGAGCGGGCTGACACAGCGCGCCGACTGGCAAGATGCCTGCGATGCCGCGCCCGCATGGTCCGCAACAGACCCGCTTGGCTTTTTCTACTCATATCTCACGCCAGTCCGTGTCGGTGATAGTGCAGCCTTCGCCACCGGCTATTTCGAACCGGCAATCGCAGGATGCCGGGTGCGCCAATCTGGGTGCGAGACACCGGTTTACGCAATGCCTCCGGATTTGGTTCGTGCCTGGCCGGATGAGGTGCCCGAATCCGAGCGCGAGGGGCAGCCGCCACTTGGCAGAATCGCAGCCGATGGCAGGTTTGTACCCTATTACGAACGGGCAGAAATCGAAGCGGGGGCATTGGTAGGGCGAGGGTTGGAAATCGCCTATGCGTCCGACCCTATCGAGCTGTTTTTCCTGCAAATCCAGGGCTCCGGTAAAATTATCGCGCCAGATGGAGAGACTATCCGCATCGGTTATGCGGGGCAGAACGGGCGCGAATATGTCAGCATCGGTGGCGTGATGCGCGAGCGTGAGCTTTTCGGAGATGAACCCGGGAAATATGCGCCTTCGATGCAAGGGATCGTCCAGTATCTGCGCGAAAATCTGGAAGATGGCGCCGCGTTGATGCGGCTCAACAAGAGCTGGGTGTTCTCTCGCGAATTGATCGGCGAGGGCCCTTTGGGTGCGTTGGAGGTGCCGGTGCGCCGCGAAAGCTCGGTGGCGGTTGATCCCCGGTTTGTGCCGCTTGGCGCGCCTGTCTGGCTCGATCTGGACCGTAATGAGGCAGACGGGCTGTGGATCGCGCAGGACACAGGCGGCGCGATCAAGGGCGCCAACCGGTTCGACACATTTTGGGGCGCGGGCGAAGACGCCGGCGAAATCGCTGGTGGAATGAGCGGGCGTGGCCAAGCCTTGGTACTGGTGCCGAAAGCTTCGGCCGAACGGCTAAATCTAGCGAACGCAGAATGAGCATTCCGCGCGGTCTAAGTGCCGAGGAAGCGGCCGCATGGGCTAAACTGGCGTCCAGCGTCACACCCCTGGAGGGGCGCAAATTGCCGCAAGTTCAACCAGGCACTTCGCACAAAGCGGCACAAACCGTGGCGCAGCGAAAGCCTATACCGCTTCCTTCGCGGCGCCCCGCAATACCGGCTAGCAATAGTTCCCGTCCTGTGCGAGCGCACGATCAAGGCGGGCTCGATGGGCATTGGGACCGCAAGCTGAAGGCTGGAGAGATTGCGCCAGATTTCACTCTCGATCTACATGGCCACAATCTCGACAGCGCGCATGCGCGGCTGATGGACGGGATGGCGCAAGCAAGAGCAATGGGGGCGAGAGTCGTGCTTCTAATCGCGGGGCGTGCGCGCCCGGTTGATCCGGCTGATCGCCAGCACCGCAGAGGCGCGATCAGGGCGAAGCTGCTCGATTGGCTCGCGGCGAGCGAGCATGGCGATGCCATTGCGGCGGTCCGCAAAGCGCATATCCGCCACGGTGGAGCGGGTGCAATCTATCTCGTACTCAGACGTGGGCGTTAGGGATAATGTTGCGCAGCCCCAGAAGTACTGCGCCCATCAAGACAAAAAATGCGCTTAAGCCAGTCATATTGATCAGCATCTGCCCCCATCCAAGCGATGGGAGGTCGAGGAAGAAATAGGCGTAGAATCCGGTGTTTGCGCCGTAGATCAGAGCGAAAGCGGAATAGAGGATCGGGAACACCATCACCCATGGCAATGATCGCCAGGTCAGGTGCGCGCGATCTGAAAACACCGTCCACCAAAGAATAAATGCAGCGGGAATGATCGTGTGAAAGTTTAGGTTGGTCCACCAATCAAGCTCAACCGGATGATGGTCTGCGGCGAGAAGTGCGTGATACACCAGCGCGACGATCGTGAGCGCAGTTGCCAGTGCTAAGGTAACACGCTGACTGATCGGCCTGCCTGCGGCAATCCACAACATCACCACGCCGCCCGCGAAATTGCTCCATATGGTGAAGAAACGGAACAGCAGCGCAAAGTTCTCCAAGGGGGAGGTACCCGGCTCGGTGTTGATGGTGGTTTGCAACGTGATGGTGGCAAGTGCGCCGATGCCGATGATGCCCGCACAAATCCGCGAGATCGAAGAGAGCTTTTGGTCCATTGGTGCGCTTTAGCGGCAAGTCTCGGCCTTGCAAGGCACCCAAAAGAAAACCCCCGGCCGAAACGACCGGGGGTTAACTGCGACCCTGAAAGCTTGGGCTCTCCAGAGTTGGTTCTATCCGCGCTTATGCATGGTACTTTGCATGGCTGATGTCGAAGCGATCGGCATCCATGACCTTCGTCCAGGCTGCTACGAAGTCACGCACCAGGCGTTCTTCACCACCGGCTTCGGCATAGGTCTCGCCCACGGCGCGAAGCTGTGAGTTTGAACCGAAGATCAGGTCTGCGCGGGTGGCGCGGAACTTCTCATTGCCGGTTGCACGGTCACTACCGATGTAAAGTTCCTCGTCAGTGTCGGCAGCCGCCCACTTGGTCGACATGTCATACAGATTGACGAAGAAATCATTCGATAGCGTTCCTGCACGGTCTGTCAGGACACCATGTCCGGTGTTGCCGCTAACGGCGCCCAGCGCACGCAAGCCACCAACCAGAGCGGTCATTTCCGGGATCGAAAGCCCCAGAAGGTGAGCCTTGTCGATCAACAGGTCTTCGGTCTTCACGCTGGCCTTGTTGCGCAGATAGTTGCGGAACCCGTCTGCAAACGGCTCCAGCGGGGCGAAGCTTTCAGCGTCGGTTTGTTCGGCCGTAGCATCGCCACGACCGGTCGTGACATCGACCGAAACATCGTGGCCGCCATCCTTGGCTGCTTTCTCGACCGCTGCTGCACCGGCCAGCACGATAGCATCCGCCATCGAAAGATTGCCGCGCAGCTCTTCCAGCTTGGACAGAACTTTGCCGAGTTCATCCGGGTCATTTGCTGCCCAGCCTGCCTGCGGAGCAAGGCGTACACGCGCGCCATTGGCGCCGCCGCGGTGGTCCGAATTGCGATAGGTCGAGGCCGAAGCCCATGCCGCCTTGACCAGCTCGCTGACGGTCAGACCGCTATCCAGAACAGCCGACTTAAACGCCGCAACATCAGCGTCTGAAGGCGTGGTGCCAGCCGGAACCGGATCCTGCCAGATAAGCTCCTCCGACGGCACTTCAGGGCCGAGGTAACGAAACTTTGGACCCATGTCGCGGTGGCACAGCTTGAACCATGCCCGCGCGAATGCATCATCGAGCTGTTCGGGATGCTCAAGGAAACGCTTGGCAATCTTGGCATACTCAGGATCGCGCTTCAGCTGCATGTCAGCTGTTGTCATGATGGTCGGAACCTTCTTCGAAGGATCGCGAGCATCGGGTGCCATGTCTTCCGGATCAGGATTGATCGGCGTCCACTGGTTGGCACCAGCCGGGCTCTGCGTTAGCTCGTAGTCATACTTGAACAGCAGGCGCAGATAATCGTGGCTCCATTTGGTCGGATTGTTGGACCATGCGCCTTCGATGCCCGACGTAGTGATACTGCCCGCATCGATTTCTGCCTGATCGGTCAACCAACCGAATGCCTGTTTCTCAAGCGATTCACCTTCGGGTGCACCGCTGAAAGTGTCAGAGGGCTTGGCACCATGCGCCTTGCCAAAGGCGTGTCCGCCAGCGGTCAGGGCGACCGTTTCCTCGTCGTTCATGGCCATCCGAGCAAAGGTCTCGCGCAGGTCACGCGCGGCACCTGCATCGTCGTGCGGGTTGCCACCGGGCCCTTCGGGATTGACGTAAATCAGGCCCATCTGGATGGCAGCCAGCGGGTTCTCCAACGCGCGGCCATCGTCAGGAGTGATACGGGTTTCAGCACCGGTATCGACCCACAGTTCCTCTGTGCCCCAATAGACTGTTTCCGGCTCGAATACGTCCTTACGTCCGCCGCCGAAGCCGAACACAGGGCCACCCATGCTTTCAATTGCGACATTGCCGGCAAGGATGAACAGGTCAGCCCAGCTGATGTTCTTGCCGTATTTTTGCTTGATCGGCCAAAGCAGGCGGCGTGCCTTGTCGAGGTTACCATTATCTGGCCAGCTGTTGAGCGGTGCAAAGCGCTGCTGCCCGCTGCCACCGCCACCGCGGCCATCACCGGTGCGATAAGTGCCGGCGGCATGCCAGGTCATGCGAATGAAAAACGGGCCATAGTGACCATAATCGGCGGGCCACCAATCCTTGCTGTCTGTCATCAAGGCTGTAAGGTCAGCTTTCAGCGCATCATAATCGATCGCATTGAACGCTTCGCAATAGTCGAAATCCTCGCCCATCGGGTCCGCATTGCGGCCACCCTGCGTCAGAATTTCCGTGTTGGCTGTCTCTGGCCACCAATCCTTGTTGGTACGGCCCAGCAGAGGGCGTGTGCCTTGCTCTGCGTGGAAGGGGCAACCGTTCAATTCACCGGTCTTCGCGTCCATAATGTGCTCTCCTATAGGGGTGTCTGAATTCCTGCGCTGGCGCGACTCGCATCGCAGCCACTGCTTACACAGCGTGTATAGCAAACGGATCGATCCCGGCGAAGCGAGATGATCCGATAAGTTTGAGTGAATAAATCAATCAATAGCGGTTTGATTGACTGAATCGATTACGCGGGAGCCCATGGCAACCCCATCTTAAGAATGACGAGCAACCACCCGTTACAACCCTTCGGCTACGTTTCATGCCGTATTGATCAACAAGCCATTGGGGTTTTCGATGTCGAAAGTTAGTTTGGGCACTTTGCTGGCCGCAGTCGCGCTTGTTGTGCTGGCTGTTGTGTTTGACGTGCCGTTTATGCGCGGCGGCAGCGGGGTGATCCTGCTGGTCGGGCTGATCTATGCATATACTGCTCATCTATGCATATACTGTCGCCAAGCGCGAGGTAGAGCTGCTGCAATATGCGGTGAATCATCACGATGATGAAGATGCGGACGAAGATGTGCTCGTTCTGGTTGAGCAGGCGTAAACCTCAATAACCTAACCGCATTGCGCATTATGCAGCAGTTTGTGATCGGCCAGCACCAGCGCCATCATCGCTTCCACTACGGGTGTCCCGCGGATGCCCACGCAGGGGTCATGCCGTCCCTTGGTTCGGATCTGCGTTGCTTCGCCATCCGATGTAATCGTATCGACCGGGGTCAGGATCGAGCTGGTTGGCTTGAATGCGACGCGGCATACAACCGGTTGTCCGGTCGAGATACCGCCTGCCGTACCGCCTGAGTGGTTGGCGGCAAATTCAGGGCCATTCTCGCCAGGCCGCATCGCATCGGCATTTTCCTCGCCGGTTAGTCGAGCAGCATCGAAGCCGTCGCCGATCTCTACTCCTTTGGTGGCGTTGATCGTCATCATCGCCGCTGCCAGATCGCTGTCGAGTTTGGCATAGACAGGCGCACCCCATCCGGCGGGCACACCTTCGGCCACGCATTCGACCACCGCGCCAAGTGACGAACCCGCCTTGCGCGCGGCGTCGATTTTCTCTTCCCAGCGTTTTGCGGCCTCTGCATCGGGGCAGAAGAACGGGTTGTTGCCGATTTCGGCAAAGTCGATGTTGTCGCGGTCGATTTTGTCGCCGCCGAGCTCGCACACAAAGCCTGTGATCTTGACTTCCGGAATGATCAGACGCGCGACTGCGCCTGCCGCTACCCGCGCCGCAGTTTCGCGCGCGCTGGATCGACCGCCGCCGCGATAGTCGCGAATGCCGTACTTCGCGTCATAGCTGTAATCCGCATGACCCGGACGGTAACTCTTGGCGATTTCTGAATAGTCCTTGCTGCGTTGATCGGTGTTTTCGATCATCAGCGAAATTGGTGTGCCGGTGGTCTGGCCTTCGAATACGCCGGACAGGATGCGGACAAGATCCGCTTCCTTGCGTTGCGTGGTAAAGCGGTTTTGCCCCGGCTTCCTCGCATCCATGAACGGCTGGACATCTTCTGCAGACAGCGTGATGCGCGGCGGGCAGCCGTCCAGTACCGCGCCCAATGCAGGCCCATGGCTCTCACCCCAGGTGGTAAAGCGCAAAACGCGTCCGAATGTGTTCCAGCTCATGGGGTTCCTAATGTCGCAAGAGTGGGCAAGTGTCCATAATCTCTGGACCAAGCATTTGTTTGCGGGCAAGAACAAAAGGCGACAAACAGCAAAGCGGTAGCGCAGAAGGAAACGCATGATCGCGAAACTGTCAGGCAGGCTGGACGAAATAGGCGATGATTGGGCGATCGTCGATGTCCAAGGCGTCGGCTATCTGGTCCATTGCAGTACCAAGACGCTTGCCGCGCTGGGTGAAGTGGGTGAAGCATGCACCGTCCACACCGATCTGCAGGTTAGCGAGAATGATATGCGCCTGCTCGGCTTTGCCGAAAGTGCAGAGCGCGATTGGTTTAGGCTGCTTACTCAGGTTCAGGGCGTGGGAAGCAAGGTGGCGCTCGCAATCCTTTCTGCGCTGTCGACCGGTGAAGTGCGTGATGCCTGCGCGGGCGGTGACGCTGCGATGGTGGCGCGCGCGAATGGTGTGGGGCCGAAACTGGCCGGCCGCATCGTCAACGAGCTGAAGGACAAGGCTGGCGCGCTTCCGGGCGGAGGCATGGCTGGTGTGGCTGGTGTTGCCGTGCCCATGGGCGGCGCGAGCGCTGACGCGGTTTCCGCGCTCGAGAACCTTGGCTTCAAACCCGCGATAGCCGCGCAGGCTGTCGCCCGCGCGCAAGCCGAATTAGGCGAAGATGCACCGGAATCCGATCTGATCCGCGTGGCGCTAAAACGGGCGGCGGGATAGGAGAGCGTATGACTTTGAGAACAGGAATTCTGGTTAGTTTGGCGCTGATGACATCGCCACTGTCAGCCCAAGACCTGTCCGCATTCACCACCGGACCGGTGTTTGAGGAATACGGCCCCAATGCGCAGGTCGATGCGGATTTCGATATCCCTGAAGGCGCAGAGTTCAAGGTAGCGTTCGATGTTGCCGCGAGGGCGGAGACGGGCAAACTCAACCGTACGCTGGAGAGCGCCGCGCGCTTCATCAATATGCATGTCCGCGCGGGCGTGCCGCTAGAGAACACCGAGGTTGCGGTTGTCGTGCATGGTAAAGCGTCGGAAAACCTGCTCGGCGCAGAAGAATACGCCAATCGCCGCGAAGGTGCGGAAAATGCCAATGTCGCGCTGATCAAGGCGCTGACTGACACTGGCATGCGCGTAATCCTGTGCGGGCAGTCCGCTGCAGCCTACGGCATTTCGAACGACATGCTCGCGCCAGGCGTGGAAATGGCGCTGTCGGCCATGACTGCGCATGCGCTGCTCCAGCAAGATGGTTACACGATGAACCCGTTCTGAGATGACTGATCCTGTCCCTCTTCACACGCCCGAGCGGCAAGTTGACGATCCCGATGCGGCGCTGCGTCCTAAGAGTTTGCGCGAATTCATCGGGCAGGAAGGAGCACGCGAGAATCTGAAAGTCTTCATAGAGTCCGCGAAATCGCGCGGCGAAGCGATGGACCACACGCTGTTCTTCGGCCCGCCCGGGCTGGGCAAGACCACTTTGGCGCAAATCGTCGCAAATGAACTGGGCGTGGGTTTCCGCGCCACGTCAGGCCCGGTAATTGCCAAGGCGGGCGATCTCGCCGCGCTGCTCACCAATCTTGAGCCGCATGACGTGCTTTTCATCGACGAAATCCATCGGCTTAATCCAGTTGTTGAAGAAGTGCTCTATCCTGCGATGGAGGACCGCGCGCTTGACCTCATCATTGGTGAAGGGCCGGCTGCCAGGAGCGTGCGGATCGATCTGCCGCCGTTCACGCTGATCGGCGCAACTACGCGGCAGGGCCTACTGACCACGCCTTTGCGTGACCGCTTCGGCATTCCGGTGCGGCTGAACTTCTACACGCATGATGAGCTGGACCTTGTAGTAAGCCGTGCCGCGCGCCTGCTTGGGCTTGATATCGATCCGCAAGGCGCGCGCGAGATTGCGCGCCGTTCGCGCGGCACGCCTCGTGTGGCCGGGCGCTTGCTCCGCCGGGTACGGGACTTTGCCCATGTTGCGGGGCAGGGGACTGTTACGAAGCCGATTGCCGACGATGCGCTGACCCGGCTGGAGATTGATCGCCTTGGCCTCGATGCGATGGACCGCAAATATCTCGCCATGATCGCGACCACCTATAAGGGCGGCCCAGTAGGGGTGGGCGCGCTGTCAGCGGGGCTGGGCGAGCCGCGCGATACCGTAGAGGATGTGATCGAGCCCTATCTGATCCAGCTGGGTCTGCTCGCGCGCACGGAGCGTGGCCGCGCACTCAATGATGCCGGGTGGCAGCATCTGGAAATGGAACCGCCAGCCACCGGGGGCGGCGGGCAGCCAGGATTTTTTGAAGAGGGTTAGGCCAGCTTAGTTACCAGCCTGCCGGATACCAGCGCCTTTGGCCTGGAATTCAGCAGTCGAAACCCGACCCTTGCGTGCAAGCTCGTCCCATTCTGCCTGCGTTCCACAGATGCGTTTGGTAAACTTCGAACCAATGAGCTGTGTCCGTCGGCAGATGACCGTGTTCTCCTCTGTAGCGGGTTCAGCTTCGGGCTCCGGTGCAGCCTCTTCAATCTGCGTTACCTCAGTTTCTTGTTCGGGTTCGCTTGCTGCCTGAGCTTGCAAAGAAAACAAGAGGGCTGCGGAAGCTAGAAGAGATGTAAGCACAAGAAATACTCCAGTTGATTTGTTTATAGCGAGGTCGGCTAGCTTATCATGAAATGTTGCGACAGGACCAATCTACGAACTGCATCGCTGGCCGACATGTCGCTTTCGTTAACGATCGGGCGACACGAGTCCCGCCGTGGGACAGCGTATTGCATCCAGCAGCGAATTGACAAGTTTTTCGCCGCAAGTCCTTTCCAAGACTGGTTAATCAGATTGTTTCGAATCACAAAACGGGGCCACAAGGTTCTCAAGCGATGAGGCGCCTGGTCTTATCGTCACGGTGGCTACGGCTCTTGGTTTTGGGGGCTGAGCCGTAGCCACCAGTACCCGATTGGTGCTGCTGCAAGTATTGGGACCCGTGCAAGTGGCAGTTCCGGATGCGATTGGCGACTTAGTCTCCTGCCGTGCATCGAAAGAGTGAACTTCAAATGTAAAGGGGTAGCGCTTGCAACCGGGGCGCTACCCCTCTTTTTGTGGCCGACAGAAGCCTAATCGCCTGTTGGTATTTCCAATTCGAGCCCGGCATCCTGCCAAGCAAGTACGCCGCCTTTCAGGTGACGGACCTTTGTTCCCCATTTAGCGGCGAGCATGTCTGCAGCCCGCTTTGACCGGCCGCTAGAGCGGCAATAGAGGATCGTCTCACGCGTTGCGTCCCGCGGAATGGCAGCGGCATCAAAGGTTTGCACTGGCGCATTAAGTGCGCTCGCAATCCGGCCACCTTCGTATTCATCAGGTGTACGAACATCGATCAGCACCACTTGGCCGCTGGCAATCAAAGCTGCGAGCTCGGACGCTGGCAGAGTTTCGACTTGTGCAACTGATCGCCCTGGCGCGCCGGCCACTATGCGATCACCGCTATTGTCGACGATCATGCAGCCTGAAAGAGGCAGCATGGCGGCGGCCACTAGCCCAAGAGGTGTGAACCGCATCTTAGGACGCCAGCTTGCGCAGAACATAATGGAGGATACCGCCGTTCAGGTAGTATTCCAATTCGTTCGCCGTATCGATGCGGCTGCGCGCGGTGAAGCTGAAGCTGGTGCCATCTGCGCGGGTTACTTCAACTTCGACGTCCTGCTGCGGGGCAAGCCCAGCAAGGCCCTTGATGCTGAATGTGTCATCCGCCGTCAGGCCCAGCGTCTCGCGGGTATCGCCATCCTTGAACTGCAGCGGCAGCACACCCATGCCTACCAGGTTCGAGCGGTGAATACGCTCAAAGCTTTCGACGATCACTGCGCGGACACCCAGCAGGATGGTGCCCTTTGCCGCCCAGTCGCGCGAAGAGCCTGTGCCGTATTCCTTGCCGCCAATCACAACCAGCGGTGTGCCGTCGGCCTTGTGCTTCATTGCGGCGTCATAGATCGCCATCTGTTCGCCGTTGTAAGTAGTGTAGCCACCTTCAACACTCGGAACCATTTCGTTCTTGATGCGGATATTGGCGAAGGTGCCGCGCATCATCACTTCATGGTTGCCGCGGCGCGAGCCGTAGGAGTTGAAGTCCGCCTTCGCGACCTGATTGCTCATCAGATATTCGCCTGCCGGGCTGTCCTGTTTGATCGAGCCAGCGGGCGAAATGTGGTCGGTGGTCACCGAGTCACCCAGGATCGCGAGCGGTTTTGCGTCAGTGATGTCTGTGATCGGGGCAGGCGTCATCTCCATGCTTTCAAAGTAAGGTGGGTTCGCAACATAAGTGCTGCCCGGACGCCACTGGTAAGTGTCGGAAGCTTCCACCTGGATTGCCTGCCAATGCTCATCGCCCTTGTAGACGTCGGCATAGCGGCGCTCGAACATACCACGGTCAATATTTGCCACGCGGTGCTCGTAGACTTCCTTGTTGGACGGCCACAAGTCAGCGAGCATTACGTCATTGCCGTCCTGATCCTGACCGATCGGGGTAGTGGTGATGTCTTCCGTTACAGTGCCCTTCAGCGCGTAGGCCACAACCAGCGGCGGCGATGCGAGGAAGTTGGCGCGCACATCAGGTGACACGCGGCCTTCGAAGTTGCGGTTGCCCGACAGGACTGAAGCCGCAACGATGTCATTGCCGTTGATTGCCTTGCTGATTGGCGGTGCGAGCGGGCCAGAGTTGCCGATGCAGGTGGTGCAGCCATAGCCCACCAGATCGAAACCGATCGCATCGAGATCAGCCTGCAGGCCCGACTTCACGAGATAATCCGTCACGACCTGCGACCCTGGTGCAAGCGAAGTCTTGACCCAAGGCTTTGGCTTCAAACCCTTTTCGACCGCCTTCTTGGCGACCAGACCGGCGGCGATCAGCACGTCCGGGTTGGACGTGTTGGTGCAGCTGGTGATTGCCGCGATCACAACATCGCCGTCGCCGATATCGTGATCTTTCCCCTCTACCGCGACACGCGCAGGCGCAGACTTGCTGTAAACCTTCTGCAAGTCGCCATTGAACAACTCGTCCACTTCGGAAAGGATGACCTTGTCCTGTGGACGCTTCGGCCCTGCCAGCGACGGGACGACCGATGACATGTCGAGCTCTAGCGTGTTCGAGAATACCGGCACATTGTCCGGCTCGAACCACATGCCTTGTTCCTTCGAATAGGCTTCGACTAGCGCAATCTGTTCTTCGCTGCGCCCTGTCAGACGCAGATATTCGAGCGTTTTGTCATCGACGCCAAAAAAGCCGCAGGTCGCGCCATATTCAGGCGCCATGTTTGCGATGGTTGCACGGTCTGCGAGCGAAAGGTTCGAAACGCCCGGGCCGTAGAATTCTACGAAACGCCCTACCACGCCAACTTCGCGCAGCATCTGCACACAGGTCAGCACCAGATCGGTTGCAGTAATGCCTTCAGCCATCGCGCCGGTGAGCTTGAAGCCGACAACTTCCGGGATCAGCATGGAAACCGGCTGACCCAGCATGGCTGCTTCGGCTTCGATGCCGCCCACACCCCAGCCCAGCACGCCAAGGCCGTTGATCATGGTGGTGTGGCTGTCAGTGCCGACACAGGTGTCAGGGTATGCGATAGTTGCGCCGTCCTGATCCTGGCTTGACCACACGCCCTTGCCGATGTGTTCCAGATTCACCTGGTGGCAAATGCCCGTTCCGGGAGGAACCGCACTGAAGTTCTGGAAGCTTTTTGAGCCCCATTTCAGAAAGTCATAGCGCTCTGCATTGCGCTGATACTCAAGCTCGACGTTCTTCTCGAAAGCCTTGGGGTGGCCAAATTCGTCCACCATGACCGAGTGGTCGATTACGAGATTCACGGGAACCTGCGGGTTGATCTTGGCAGTATCACCGCCAAGCTTGGCAATCGCGTCACGCATTGCTGCCAGGTCAACCACGCATGGAACGCCGGTAAAGTCCTGCAACAGCACGCGCGCAGGGCGATACTGGATCTCACTGCCGGTAACCGGGTTCTTCTGCCAGTCAGCGATCGCCTGAATATCGTCCGTGCCAACAGTGAAGCCACCATCTTCAAAGCGCAGCATGTTCTCAAGCAGCACTTTCATCGAAATCGGCAGTTTCGAGACATCGCCAATCGTCTGTGATGCCTTGGTAAACGAGTAATAGGCATATTCCTTACCGCCGACATTGAGTGTTGAGCGGGTTCCGAGGGTGTCCTTGCCGACCTGGGTCATTGGAGAAGTGTGTCCTTTCGTGATTTCGCGTGCCACCAGCAAGGGTATGCGGGGCACCGCATTTGCTGCGGCACCTGCTCCCTCACGCGCGCGAGGTCAAGAGGGTGAGAGTCAGATCGCCGCCTGTTCGGGCGGTAGCAGCTGTTTTTTGCGCCTAGCCACTAACAGGCACCCCGCAACGATCAGAATAGCGCCCGCAACAGTAGTGGCAGTTACCCGTTCAGCAAAGAAGACCCATCCGAACAGTGCTGCCCACAAGAATCCCGAATATTCCATCGGCATCAATACCTGGGCTTCGGCGCGCGCATAGGCCCAGGTCAGCGCAAATGCGCCTGCTACGGTCAACCCAGCCGAGATTGCAATGTCGCGCAGTGCGGCTGGTTCTGGCAGCGTAAAAAACCACGGCGCGAATACCAGCAGGACAAGGCAGGCCACGCCGCTATGAAAGGTGGTGGCCTCTGCCGGGCTTGAGACCAGCGCTTGTTTGCGAATGATGATGAAGTTCACTGCATAGAGCATGGCAGAAAAGAATATCGCCCCAAGACCGAGCAGCGTTTCAGTCTGGTATTCCGCTTCTCCCAATCGCCCGCTGACAATCACAACTGTCCCGGCCAGGCCAAGAATCGACGCAAGGATCGATTCCTTGCGTATCACTTCGCCGAGCCAGACAGCGGCAAGATAAAGCGCTATCAAAGGCGCGACGAATGAAATGGCAATGGCTTCTGCAAGCGGCAATTTGGTTATCGCATAGAAGAAGCTTAGCGCCATAAAGCCGGACACTGTGCCCCGCAGAAAATGCAGTTTTAGAACAGGCTGCGAAGGCCAACGCCCTCCGGAACCGAGCCAGATCGGCGCGATAATCGCCGTACCCATGGCCGAGCGAAGAACTGACGCGCTATAGGCGCCTGCGGCAAGGGCCGCCACTTTCATGAAGGCGTCCATCAAGGCGAGAAGCCCGACCCCTAGCAATGCAGCCGCAATTGGAAGCAAGATGCTGTGCCGTCCGCCCATTCGGCGGGCATAGCGGCGACCCGCTAGCGCGTCATCTCAATTAATCAATTCAGCCATGCGAAAGGCGCAATTGATAGTGAGAGACAAGTGAATTATATTGGATCCAAGGCATTGCGTGGCGCGAAGCTGTTACACGGGACTGAACAAAGAATGCGAGCTAAATCAGGTAAATGGTTGGTCAGCGCGGCTATGGTCGCGCTCGCGGTGCATGCGCCAGCGCTTGCGCAGGACGCCGAACTGGATGACCCCCTGACGCAGGCTGAAACGCTTCCTGAAGCCGAAGCGGAACGTGAACCCGCACCGCGCAATATGGAAGAGGCATTCCCGCGGATGTTCTCTGACCCGATCGTGCAGGGCGAATACGGCGGTGAAGTTGTCCCACTCACGCAGGAATGGACGCCTGCGCAGGCATCAGCGCTCGCTCTTGTCATTCGTGATATCGGCAGAGAAGGTCTCGACCCGGCCGATTACCGTCTTATAGAACTTATGACCGAGATCGGCCGCGGCGCGTCAGACCGGCTTAGCGAAATTGCAAGCGAAGCCTTCGTCTGGTTGGTTGAAGACCTACGTGATGGGCGCACACCAATGGAGGCGCGCAAGCAATGGTTCGTGATTGACCCTGATCGCGACGTGTATCGCAGCGGAGAATTGATGCGGACGGCGCTGGAAAGCAGCGATATTGCCGGTGCGTTTGAACAGATCAAACCAACGCACCCGGACTACACACGGTTGCGAGATGCCTTGGCGAACACTCCGGAAGAGGATGCGCAAACCCGCAAATTGATCCGCGCCAATATGGATCGCTGGCGCTGGCTCGGGCGCGACTTGGGCAATCAATATCTGATAACCAATGTGCCTGAGTATCAACTTCGGCTGACAGTGCGTGACAAGATCATAAGCAGTTATCGAACCATTGTCGGCAAACCCGGACGCACCGCCACACCGCAACTTGCGGAGACTGTTGAAGGTGTCGTCTTCAACCCGACCTGGACGGTTCCACAATCGATTGTTGTGGGTGAAGGACTAGGCGACAAAGTTCTCAACAATCCTGCGTGGGCTCGTTCGCAAGGCTACACACGTGCGCAATACGATGGCTGGGTCAGCGTGGTCCAGCAGCCAGGACCGACGAATTCGCTGGGACGGATGAAGCTGCACATGCCCAATGAGCATGCGATTTTTCTGCATGACACACCGTCGCGCCATCTGTTCGCAAACGATATGCGGGCCCTAAGTCATGGGTGTATCCGCACTGAGCGCGCGCTGGAACTGGCCATCACAATGGCGATTTTGGGGCGTGGTGTAACAAAAGAAGAGGCGGTCGAAATTGCTACTTCGGGCAAGTATACGTTAGTGCCGATCGAGCGCCGACTACCTGTCTACATCACCTATTTCACCATGGCCACGGATATTAATGGCGAGCTGGAAACCTTTGAGGACATTTATGATCGTGACGGACCTGTTCTCGCGAGCCTAGAGATGCCGCGCAGAGCTGATCGTGCGCGCCACACCGATGAAGAGGTGATTGTAATCGAGGATGACCTGCAGGACGCGCCCTAAGTTCTAGAACGTTCCCGTCGCATATCGCTGCACCAGGGTTGGTCTGTCCGGCCGCAAGGGCTCGATGTTGACTGGATGGCGTGTGCCATCGTCTTCCAGACCTAGGCTGTCCGCGAAGAGCAATCTGCCGCCTGACAAGTTGGTGAGCGCGATCCGGAATTGTTCTTCACCCAAGGCAAAACAACCATTTGAGCGCCCCAGACGGCCCCACTGCTCGATATGCGACGGCTCGGCATATTTGGCGCGGTGCATCACGATATAGCGGCTGAGCGCGGCATCATTGGTCGGATCGAGGCCGCCCAACCGCACCGATGTGCCGAAGCGTCCCTGATACCATTCCCACGTCACATAAGCGCCGCGGCTGGTCGCGTTGGAACCTTCGACATTGGAATAGTTGTTGAGCCAGCCGTCATGTTCCGGATCGGAGCCGGTACCGTGGCTGACGTGAAAGCTTTGCACTTCTTCGCGTTCCAGATTAACGAAGTGGAAGCGGCGCTTGGCCGAGTGCAGGCCAAAGTCCGCGATGCCCACTATGTCGCGTTTCCAGATCGCCTCGCCGGCACGGTCAAGTTCAGCTCTGGCCAGTTCGATCAGAGCTCTGTTACGCACAGAGCCTTTCTGCACCTGCGCAAAAACGCGCGCGGGCGCGGCCAATGCCGCGCTGCTTGCCAATCCGCCAATCAAAAGATCACGCCGTTTCATCGTTGTGGCAGTATACCGCAAAAGCGTACCAAAGGTGAAGCCATTTAGTCTGCTTCGTGGATAGCCTTTGCTTGCATCCCCAGCCGGATCAAGTCGGGCATATGCTGCTGGGCTGCTTCGCGAAACTCCTCCAGGATGGAAAGACGAGGGCTATTCTCCGCCATCAACTCTGCGATCACAGGCCCGCCATTGTCGAGCCTTGAACGTGCGAGAAACGCCATGATCTCCGGCTTTTGCGACCATGCGCCCCGATTCATCATGCTGATCATCTGCGCATAAGGGAATGTAGCCGGGGTATCGGTAAGTGGCCCCGGGCTCGCGATCAGATTCTTCTCGTTATCATCCTCGAAATGGGCTTCGATAAAGGCGGCCATGGCTGCGCTGAAAGTGACTACAGGCACGTGCAGCGGCTGCAGAACGATCTCGTCTTCGCGGAACAGCGGCCCGGAGCGCTGCCGCGCTTCGAACGGTACGGCAGAGGCGGTGCAATCGATGAACAGCGAACTCGCCGGCATGCTGACTTCACTGTCTGCAAACACCATCTTGCCTGGCTGCAGTGCGGATACGCGCCCCATTCGGATCACGTCCTTTACCTGACGCAGAATATCGATTTCGCCCTGGCTGATTGTGGCGTAGTGGAACATTTCCGGCTCTACGCTCTCGTCGATACGCAGGTAATAGCCTTGCTCACCCAGCTTGCGCATCCATTCCGCACCGTCCTGTGCCTCGCCCGCGGTGCGAAGCAGAGCCAATTGCATGCTCATGACCTGCTCGAAGAACTGCTTGCCGGGTTGTGTGTAATCTCGGTTCCACAGCCAGCTTTCGCGCGGGCGGACCCAGCTGATGCTGTCCGGATCGACCCCAGCCTGGATCAGCCATACAACGGTATCCATTGCGGTCTTGCCCGCGCCCAGAACAACATATCGTTCAGGAAGCGTGTCTGGCTCCATCCAGAGAGCGGGCAGATCACCCGGGACGGCTAGATCGACGCCCGCGGCCACTTCGAAGTTCGGGGTGTGGGTAGAAGGAACGCTGGTTTGATAGAATGTCGCATCCACCAGCTTGCGGCGGATCACGATTGTCGTCTCGCCGCCGTTCAGGATCGATCGGATGGTGGCGACGCCATTGTCATCACGGCCAAGATACTCACTCAAACGATGGTAGGCGACGCGCCCCGTCGGCAACAAACGCATGTTCATCAGTCGTTCGAAATAGGCGAGCACTTCCTGTCCGCTGGCAAGTGCGAAGAGCCCTTTGTTCGGGCCGTGAGTGTCAATCTGTTCGCTGGGGAATGCCATCGAGTTGACGCCATATGTTCCGCTGGGCTGATGCAAGGCAACGAAACCATAGGCATCATTCCAGTGCCCGCCGGGCTTGGCGTGCTTGTCAACAAAGGTGATATGGCAATCGGGATCTTCGTCGATCAGCGTATCAGCGAAGGCAAGGCCTACTGCGCCTGCACCAACGATAAGATAGTCTGTTTCGAGATCGGCCATTCGAGGCGCTCCTGTTTCTTCTGCGCTGCGACCGCCCTCTGCCTAGCTTAAACCCCTGTGGATTGCACTTGTGAATTTTCGTCCGCCATGGCCAGCATCGATCGCGCGTGCCGCTCGGCGACTTCGCCTTGGTCGTCGCCATACCCCCCACCCAGGGAGGAGGCGATCGGTAGACTGCGCTGGCGTGACTGACGGATCACGAAACGGTCGCGGGTCTCCAGACCGGCGTCGCTAAGCGCAAGCCGGCCGAGCCTGTCATTCGCGTGCGGATCGACCCCAGCCTGATACAGCACGAGGTCGGGCGCGAAATCTGCCAACAGGTTTGGCAGATGCTTCTCCAGCGTCTCCATATATCCATCGTCGTCCAAACCATCGGGCAAATCCACATCCAAACTTGAGCGGGCTTTCCGCACGGGGAAATTCTTTTCCGCATGCATGGAGAAAGTGAACACAGTCTCGCGGCCTGCGAGCAGGCTCGCGGTGCCATCACCCTGATGCACGTCAAGATCGACGATCAGGATGCGACTAGCATCGCCTTCTGCAATCAAACGGTTTGAAGTGACCGCCAGATCGTTGAAGACGCAGTAACCCGCGCCGGTATCATGCAGCGCATGATGGCTGCCCGCGGCGGAATTGGCGGCATAGCCGTGATCCATTGCTAGTTTAGCCGCTAGCCAGGTCCCACCATTGGTGTGACGCACGCGGCTTGAAATTTGCGGTGTAACTGGAAAACCAATCCGGCGTTCCTTCTCGCGAGGGACGGCGGCGCGAAGCACTTCGTCGACATAGTTGGGGCAATGCACTGCTTCCAGCCATTCGCGCGGCATCGGCTCAGGTGCATGTTCGGTCATGGCCGCTCCGCTTCGACGAAGCGCTTCTATCACGAGGTAGTATTTGTCGAACTTGAAAGTGCCGCGCTCTGGGCGCGGCGCCATATAGTCAGCGTGATGAACAACATGGAGCATATCAAGCGGCTATTGTGTGATCGAATACGATATTGACGCCCAATAAGATCAGCATCACGCCACCGGCAATCTCTGCATGGCGACCGCACCTGTCGCCGGCGCGCTGCCCGAATTCAATTGCGATGGCGGAGAGAACTGCAGTCACTACGGCAATTGTTGCGCAGGTTGCCAGCGGCGGGAGATCCAATGTCGGAAGAGTTATACCGGCCGCAAATGCATCAACACTCGTGGCAATCGAGGCAGCCCATAGGGCAAAGCCGGAAAGTCTGGCGGAGCCTTCACCGTTGCGCTCATCGGACAATATCAGATGCCTTTGCGGGTGTCGCCGTTTCGTCAACAACTGCTGGCAGCGAAGCAGGTTCGTTCACCTCTTCAATCTGCGTCTGATCCGCTGAGGATGTTGAAGCCTTTTTCATCTATTCCGCTGCCACCTTGTGCGGATCGAATGCTTCGGCCTCGCCTGCTTCGATTGCCGTAGCCTTGTCTTCGACCAGCTTCACGATGTGATCCAGCATATCGTCGCTTTCGATATGGTGATCCTTTACGCCTGAGAGATAGACCATATGCTTGCCCGATCCGCCACCGGTCAGGCCGATATCGGTCTCACGCGCTTCGCCCGGTCCATTGACCACACAGCCCAATACGGAAAGGCTCATCGGCGTTTTGATATGCTCTAGCCGCTTTTCGAGCCTCTCTACCGTGCGGATGACGTCAAAGCCCTGACGTGAACAGCTGGGGCATGACACCACGCGGACCCCACGGGTTCGCAGGCCGAGCGCCTTCAGCATTTCAAAGCCGACTTTGATTTCCTGCTCTGGCTCAGCAGAGAGCGACACGCGGATCGTGTCGCCAATGCCGGCCCAAAGCAGCGACCCGATGCCGATGCTCGATTTGACTGTGCCTCCGATCAGCCCGCCTGCCTCTGTGATGCCAAGGTGGAGCGGGCAATCGACCGTTTCGGCTAGGCCGTGATAGGCTGCGACCGCCAGAAATACATCGCTGGCTTTGACCGCGACCTTGTACTCATGAAAATCGTGATCCTGCAGCAGTTTGATATGATCAAGCGCGCTTTCGATCAGCGCTTCCGGGCAAGGTTCGCCGTATTTTTCCAGCAGGTCTTTCTCTAGCGAACCGGCATTCACGCCGATCCGGATCGCGCAGCCATTGGCCTTCGCCGCGCGGACGACTTCGGCAACTCGCTGCGATGATCCGATATTACCAGGATTGATGCGCAAGCAGGATGCGCCCGCGTCTGCCGCTTCCAATGCGCGTTTGTAGTGAAAGTGGATGTCAGCAACGATTGGAACACGCGCAGCTTTTGTGATCTTGCCGAATGCAGCGCTCGCTTCAACCGTTGGCACCGATACGCGGATAATATCTGCGCCAACCTCTTCGCAGCGCCGGATCTGGTCGATCGTTGCAACGGCGTCCTCAGTTGGCGTGTTCGTCATGGTTTGAACCGTGATTGGCGCATCGCCGCCCACCGGAACATTGCCCACCATGATCTGGCGGCTCTTGCGACGTTCAATGTCGCGCCAAGGTCTGACTGATGACATGCAAGGCCATATAGTCAGCCTATGATGAAGGGGCAATGACAAGCGGCGCAATCGGACACCCCTTACGGCGAAATTTGCATGTTGCTGGCGGGTAAAGATTCGTCCGAAGAGCAAATGCATGATGCGGCGATGCGGGCAGGCGCTTTGCTAGGGCGATGGCTCAACGAGGGGCTGATTGCCTTTATAGAGGCTTGACTTATCTCACATGATCCCCCGACCATGCAGGCAACGAGAACAGGGGGACTAGGTGAAGATGTCCATCGGTGAACTGCGCAGTCCAAAGCCGAGCTTGCTCATGCGGCTGCTAACTTGGCTGGTTTCGAAGCGGCCAAGCGTATTTCCAAAAACCGCTGGCGAAGTCGCTCCGTTCCTTGATGGGCGCAAATTGCCACCTGACGCGCTGATGCCCGACAGCTTCAATTCCAGGTTCACTGTCGAGAATTGGACAGCGGCTGGCCATGATTGCGTTACGCTGCACCCAAAGTTGGGGAAGGGCGCAACTCACATTCTTTACTTTCATGGCGGCGGATTTGTGCTGCCGATGTTTGGTGTGCATTGGCCGCTGGTGGCGGACATGGTCGAGCGCACAGGTGCGAGTGTGACTGTGCCGCTATATCCCGTTGCCCCTGAAAGTTCGAAGCAAGTTCAAGACGAAGTTGCGGATGCAGCCTATTCTAAGCTGCTGGAGCAGTGGGAGGCACCCAACATCATCTTGTCGGGCGATAGCGCAGGCGGTCATATGGCGCTGGCTCTTGCTTTTAGGGCGATCCGCAATGGTGGTGCAAAGCCGGGCAAACTGGTGCTGTTCGCTCCATGGCTGGACGTCACGATGGCTGACGAGGCCATGCGCGAGGTTGAGCCACATGACGTGATGCTGAAGGTCGATGCGCTTAGAGAACTCGGTGCAATCTGGGCTGGCGATGAAGACCCAGCTGGTGCTAGCTGCAGCCCGCTTTATGCCAGCGATGCCGAGCTTTCCAAGCTTCCGCCGACACAGATCTATGTCGGACGGCACGATCTGTTTGTGATCGACAGCCGCACCTTTACGACCAAGCTATCCGCTGCTGGTGGTGACGTGCAGCTTTATGAATACGCCGGTGCGCCGCATGTCTTCATGGCAATCCTGCCGACACGCGAGTCCAAGGATTGCTTGAAGCTTGTTGGCGAATTCGTCTGCGCCTGATTTAGGCGGAAAAGCTTTCGCCGGTCATCTGTTCGCTGATTGACCACAGCTGATCGGCGATGTCTGGATCGATGGCGTAGCTGCGCACGCCGCCGGCAGACGACTCATCGTCATTTTCGGCCACATGGCAATCTTCGCAATATACGCCGCCTTTGCCCTCCAGTTCGGGAGAGATCGCCGCCCAGCAGGTTGTTGCTGCACCTTGTGGAATGGTCTTCCATTCAAACGCGCTGTCACTGGTGGTGACACGTGCCAATAGCGCTTCGATGTCCTGCTCCGTCAAATGCCGCCCAAGATTGGTCTGGATGCCGCCTGGGTGCACAGCATAGACATGAATGCCCTTGTCTGCGAAACGTTGCTCAAGTCCTACGCTGAACAGAATATTGGCGGTCTTGGCTTGACCATAGCTCGCCCATTTCTCGTATTCGCGGTGTTCGAAATTGGGGTCATCCAGATCAACCGGGGCAAAGTGATGCCCGCGGCTGGATAGATTGACGATGCGTTTGTTCTGCCCCTTCTCGATCAGCGGTATCAAATGCTTTGTCAGTGCGAAATGGCCCAGATGGTTGGTGCCAAACTGCATTTCGAACCCGTCGGATGTCTGCGCTTGGGGACAAGCCATTACGCCCGCGTTATTGATCAGAATATCGATCTTGTCGAAGCGCTCGTTTGCCTCTGCGCCGCAGGCACGAATGCTTTCCAGCGATCCCAGATCGCCTACAATCGTTTCAACCCTTGCGCTTGGAACATCGGCTTCGATCGCGGCCTTGGCTTCGTCCAGCTTTGCCTGATCGCGCCCGGCGATCACCACATTTGCGCCCTTTGCAGCCATGGCGCGCGCAGTTTCCCGGCCCAGGCCTGAATTGCCGCCCGTGACGAGCACAGTCTTGCCGGACAGATCGTGCCCGCCAAGCACCTCATCCGCAGTCGATTGTGCACCAAATGCCATGATCACTCTCCCAAGCTAGATTTTCATCCAGCAACTTACCCCCCAAGCCGGCCATCGCCAAACGCAAAAGTCGGTTGCCATCTTCCATGCACTGACGAATAGTGCGACCCATGAAAAAACTGCTTGCGCTGCTCGCCTTGGTTTCAGCAATCGTCGGAGGATCCGCTTTGGCACAGGACAGTCCAAAATGGTCGATTGCGATCCATGGTGGGGCAGGCACGATAAAGCCGGATAGCGTTCCCCCAGAAAAGGAAGCCGAATACGAGGCGGCATTGCAGGAAGCGTTGGATGCGGGCGCTGCAATCTTGGCCGAAGAGGGTAGCGCCATGGATGCCATTCAGGCGGCGATTGTGCTGATGGAAGACAATCCGTTGTTCAATGCGGGCAAGGGCGCGGTCTACACGTGGGAGGGCGAGAACGAGTTTGATGCGTCGATTATGGACGGGCGTGATCGCAGCGCGGGCGCGATAACTGGCGTGAAAACGATCAAGAATCCGATCATGTTGGCGGACAAGGTGCGCACGGATAGCCCGCACGTCTTCCTGATGGGTGAAGGCGCGGAGCAGTTTGCTGCGGAACGTGGTGTCGAAAGTGTCCATCCGAGCTGGTTTGAAACCGAGGCTCGCAAGCAATCGCTTGAGCGGATGAAGGCCCGCGAGCTATCGGCACTGGATGTCGATCTGAAATTCGGTACTGTGGGTGCGGTTGCACTGGATCAGGACGGCAATATGGCAGCTGGCACATCGACCGGCGGCATGACTGGCAAGCGCTGGGGCCGGATAGGAGACGCGGCAGTGATCGGGGCAGGGACCTATGCCGACAATCGCAGCTGCGCCGTCTCTGCCACCGGCTGGGGTGAATATTTTATCCGCGTTGGGGTGGCGCAGGAGATTTGCACGCGGCTGCGGATTGCCAATGAGCAGGAAGAGCGAGAGCTTCTGACTACGCTTCGCCGGTTCATTGGTCGCAAGCAGGTTGATACCGGTGCCGCGCGAGAACAACGCGCCAAGGCGACGGCTGATGACGTTATGGCTGAAGTCAAGGAGCTTGGCGGTGATGGCGGTATCATACTCGTCACACCAGAAGGCTATGCTCTTTACAGCTTCAACACGGCGGGCATGTATCGCGGCCGCGCCAACAGTGAGGGCGTGAACGAAGTGGCGATATTCGGCGGTGAGGTAAGCGACGTACCCCCCGCCACGCCCGATCACTAAGCGCTAGTTTTCGTCCAAGTCGCAGCCGCGCGCTTCCACTTTGGGCCGGATTTCGCGGTAAGCGGCCTGCGTTCGCACCAGAGGGATATAAGGGTGCAGGTGGTAGAAGATGTGATACTGCATGCACATCGACCCGATATTGCCTACCAAACTCTTCCAGCTGCGCGTGTTGCGGTATCTTTCTCACTCAGCGTCCGGATGATGCGGCGCCCACGACAAGAAAAAGCAGGTGGGTTATGGAATTTGGTGACACGCTGCGCAACGCTAGGCAACCGCCACTAGCTGCCTTTCCTAGTGCTTTTTTCGGTAGGGGCGTTCTATCCGCGGGCGCGGGCTTGGCGGTAGCTGCCAAGGATTGCCAATTCCTTGCAATGGAAAGCCAATTCTTCCAGCGCACGGTCGACCGCCGGATCACCCGGCGCACCTATAATGTCAGCGTAGAACATTGTTGCGGAAAAGCTCGTGCCCTTTTGATAGCTTTCCAGTTTGGTCATGTTGACGCCATTGGTCGCGAAGCCTCCAAGCGCTTTGTAAAGCGCGGCAGGGATGTTCTTCACTTCGAAAACGAAGGTTGTGATTGCATCCTGGTCGGCAAGCGTGACCGGGTCGACGGCTTCGCGCGCGCAAATGACGAAGCGTGTCATGTTATCGGCGGCATCTTCCACATTGTGCTCGGCAATCTCCAGACCATACAGTTCCGCTGCGATCGCTGGCGCGATGGCGCAAAGGTCGGGGTCTTGTTTCTCCGCGACGAATGCTGCGGCACCTGCCGTATCGGCATGGCTCAATGGTACGATCCCGCGCTCGCGCAGGAAATGGCGCGATTGGCCCAGTGCTTGTGGGTGGCTGTAAGCGGCGGTGTAGGGGCCCTTGGTGATTCCCATCAGCGCATGGTGGATCGGCATAAAATATTCGCCGACGATCTTCAGGCCGGACTCGGGCAGAAGAAAGTGAATGTCAGCCACGCGTCCATGCTGAGAATTCTCGATCGGAATGATTGCGCATGCGGCTTTGCCTGCCTTTACTGTTTCCAGCGCATCAGCAAAGCTGAAGCACGGCAGCGGCAAGTGATCCGGGCATGCCTCCATCGCGGCACGGTGAGAATTGGCGCCTGGAGAGCCCTGAAACGCGATGGCGCGTTCTGGCTCTGCTTGCGCGGCGGCTTGCATGGTCTCGACCATCGCCATGGCAGGGGCAGGAAAGCTTTGCATCGCGCTTGCGCCTATCGCGCTGGCTCGCGCGCCGCAAGCCTATTGCACACGCTGCAACAGATAGTGCTTTGATCGGTCTTGCTAAGCGGCGCGCGCGAGACTAATGCGGCCACCGTTTATTGCAGAGCAAATTTCAGGTTACATCGCATCATGGATGATCGTTTCAATACAATCGCTGGCTGGGTTCTCTTCGCAGGCATTATTGCGCTGGGCGCTTCAACTCTGAGCTACAAGTATTTCAAGGGTGAGCGCCCTGAGACACTGGGTTATGTGATTGAAGGCGTAGAGGTCGAAGGTGCAGGTGCAGCGGCTGAGATGACAATGGCTCAGGCGCTTAGCATGATGTCAACCGACGATCAGATTGCGGCTGGCGAACGCGTTTTTGCGAAATGTGCGGCTTGCCACACTGTTGAGCAGGGCGGCGCAAACGGCATCGGCCCAAATCTTTATGCGGTCATGGGCGCAGGGATCGGTAATCATGTACCAGGCTATGCGTATAGTGACGCGCTGGCCGGCGTTGGCGGTACGTGGAACTGGGAAACCATGGATGCGTGGCTGAAGAATCCGCGCGGTTTTGCCGATGGCACGAAGATGAGTTTTGCAGGGCTTCCCAAGATCGAAGATCGCGCGGCTGTTGCCATGTATATGAACTCGATGGGCTCGAATCTGCCAGTTCCTGAGTATGTGGAAGTGCTCGCTGAAGATGGTGGCGAAGGCGAAGATCCAGCCGGCGAAGTTGCTGCTGAGGAAACCGCTGAAGGCGAAGCCGTCGCAGCCGAGTAAAACTCTCTTTAAACTCAAAGAGATTTCTAGGGGCCGTGGCGAGTTAGTCGCTGCGGCCCTTGAACTTTTGCGCCACCACATACCATTCGGATGATCCTTTGCGGCTTGCTGGCGGTTTCGCATGCTTGACCGATTTGAAGTGCTTCTTCAACAGTTTGAGGAGGTCATCATCTGTACCGCCTGCCAGAACCTTTGCTACAAAGGCCCCGCCTTCGGTCAGGTTCTCGACCGCGAACCATGCCGCCGCTTCAACCAAGCCCATCGTGCGTAGGTGATCGGTCTGTTTGTGACCGACTGTGTTCGCAGCCATATCTGACATCACCAGATCAGCTGGCCCTCCCAGCGCCTCTTCCAGCGCGGTGGGCGCGGCATCATCCATGAAATCCATCTGGAATATGGTCACGCCTTCGATCGGCTCAGTCTCAAGCAGATCGATGCCGACAACTGTTGCTTTGGGGGCAAGCTTGCGCACCACCTGGCTCCATCCACCGGGCGTGATGCCTAGGTCTACCACACGGGTTGAGCCTCGGATCAATCCGAACCTGTCATCCAGCTCGATCAGCTTGTATGCCGCGCGGCTGCGATAGCCGTCCGCCTTGGCTTGCCTGACGTAAGGGTCATTGAGTTGTCGCTCGAGCCAACGGGTCGAAGACGCGGTGCGTTTCTTCGCTTTGCGAACGCGTTTGATAGGATCTTTCCCGGAGCGGCTCATGCGTCATATCCCATGTTTGGATCGCGTGCGGGCCAACTGGGCCGATCTTCATGTATTGGGTGAGGGTGAGCCAGCTCGTTCGCCATCAGACTGCGCAAAATGCCCTCGCGAATTCCGCGGTCTGCCACGCCCAGCCGTGTTGCCGGCCAAATATCCAAGATCGTTTCGAGGATAGCGCAGCCAGCCACCACAAGCTCTGAGCGGTCCTTGCCGATGCAAGGCACTTGCGCACGATCTTCGGGTGATTTGCTGGCCAGCATCTGTGTGATGCCGCGCATGGATTGCGCTGGCACAATCAGGCCATCGACGGCGTTGCGGTCATACTGCGGTAGCTTGAGGTGCAGGCTGGCAAGCGTTGTCACAGTGCCACTTGTGCCGAGAAGTCGCAGGTCGCCTTGCTCTGCCGCAGGGCCGATCCGCTTGGCGAAATGAGAGAAACTTTCACGCACAACCCTGCGCATCTTTGCGTAGACAGCCGCACGTTGCTCCGCGTCGCCTTCAACTTTGCCGACTGTGTCAGTCAGCGAAACGACACCCCAGGGCACGCTGAGCCAATCGACCATTTGTAGCACACCGCTGCCGGGTTCGAGCAAAACCAATTCGGTCGAGCCGCCACCAATATCGAATATGATCGCCGGGCCTTGTCCTTGCTCGAGCAGAATCTGACAGCCTAGAACTGCCAAGCGAGCCTCTTCCTCTGCGCTTATGATATCCAGCGCGATGCCGGTTTCTTCGCGCACTCGCTCAATAAACGCTTCGCCGTTGGAGGCACGTCTGCAAGCTTCCGTTGCGACCGAGCGCGCCAGATAGACATTGCGGCGGCGCAGCTTGTCCGCGCATACGTATAACGCTGCGACGGTGCGATCCATCGCATCGTCACTCAGCTTGCCAGACATTGCCAGATTTTCGCCAAGGCGAACCACACGGCTGAAAGCGTCGATGACAGTGAACCCCTCACCAGAGGGTCTTGCGATCAGAAGCCGGCAATTATTCGTGCCCAGATCGATAGCAGCATAGGCTTGCCCGGGGCGCGGGCCGGACGAGACGAAGGGCCTTGGCGGACCTTTGTGCTGCTTGGGCGGGTTCTTGCCGCGCGGTTGCGTCTGGCTGCGCGATGCAGCGCCGGCACGCGCATTACCTTTGCGCAAAGCGCGGTCTTTTTTGGGCTTACCTGGGCGTTTGTAGCGAAAATCGGCTACTTTGCCGGACTTGCCGCCCTTGCGATGGCTTGCCCCATTTTGTTCGTCCGGCGGAGAGAAATCCGCCATAATCAATACTTTCTTTCCTCCCGCCGCGTTTCGCGCACGGGGACCTGCCCCTTAGCTAGCGATTGAGGTGGCGTCGGGCAAGCATTGAGCATGCAATCCGCGCTCTATTGGCCTTGACCTAAGGCAGGTGCGAAACTAGATGCGCGGGCGCTTCGCGGTGCATAACGTTCTTCTGCTGCCGCTGATGATGCCCCGTCGTCTAATGGTAAGACTACGGACTCTGACTCCGTCAATTGAGGTTCGAATCCTCACGGGGCATCCAATTTTCTTCATGTCAGCCTGATGCCGGATCCAGCAGGCCGGTCAGCCCAAGCGGGCTGAACGGGCCAATGATCAGCTGTTCGAAGATGCCGATGCCATTCTTCTCGGGCGTAATTGCTTGCACGATCACTTGTACATGCAGGTTCTCGGGCTGAAGCGGATCGATATTGGCCAGGTCGATATCTTCTCGCGCAACCTTGAGCATCCCGTGGTGCAGACCGTGGTTCCATTCCGGGTGAGTGTAGCCCAGCCCTTTCATCTGGAACCTGCCGATCGGCTCAAAGGTCAATTGTTCGGGTGCGCCTGGCACAGCCAATGAAAGCGTGCCTCCATTCGGCCAGCGCGTGCCAGCTTCCAAACGGGTGCGCATCGATCCGTCACCTTCGGCGATATCAGCGGCATCGGCCCGGACAGGCGCCCATGCCGCGCGTGTGTTCCACGCTTCGCCATGTTCATCATTGTTGACGTGGAAAAACAGACTGCCGTCCGCAAAATTGATTGGTGTCCATTGCCAGAAGAATGCTGGCGTGGGTGCGCCCGGCATAGGCTGCATGTCGCGCGCGCCAACGGGCCTTACACCCCAGCTCCGGTCACGCGTGCCGCAAGTCCCTTCGGCCATTTCTTCGCGAACACCATCCAGCGATATCCACCCTTCGTAGTGTCCGTTTTGCGTCATTCGGGTGTAGTCCATGAAAGCGCGCGGTCCGATCCGGTGCGTAAAGCGCGGCTCCTCGATCGGGAAGGAGAGCCCGGTGAAGGTGAATTCTCCCGCAATGCCGTCGGTTTCCTCAATCGTGACTTTGAGCTGATGCAAGGGTTCGACCACTTCGATTGAAATCGGGCCGACTTTCATCGCCATCCGTTCCATGCCCAGCTCACAGCTCGCATGGAGGCAGTATTGTGTGCTACCCCGGATAAAGCTGAAATGCGCGTCCGCTACGTCGAGATGAGGGTAGACACCGAAAGCTAGCGCAAAGAATCCGCTCCCGTCAGAGGCATAACCGTTAAAGAAGTAACGATCGTAGAAATTACGGTCGGTGCCGGCATATGCGACAGGTTCCGGCGTTTGGTGGATGGGAAATTCATCGCCCTTGCTAAGTGCCATCGATCAATTCTCCTTCAACATTTTGAGACTACCATGCTCAAGCGCGAGCGCGCAGGCTCCGCGTACCATGGACAGGAAATTGGCGTCTCCGCGTTCCGTGCGCTCAACAAAGGCGGCGCTGAACACTGCTGTCGACACGCCGTGCAATGCGCCGATCACATAGTCGCGCCAAATGTCATCGTGCCTGAGCGGAACGCCGCGCGCGGTCATTTCAGAGCAGTACAGGTCGAGCAGTTCAGCTTCATATCTTTGTCGCAGTTTGTTCCCGATCCCGCAGCCCATGAAGTAGCCGATATCGGTCATGGGATGGCCAAGCGACAAAGTTTGCCAGTCGAGAATCGCAATCGGCTCCGCGCCGCTGCCAATACCGAACAGCATGTTATCGAGTCTGAAATCGCCATGCACCAGGCTGACTTTCGGGTGATTGCGCAACAGCCATGTATCGCTTGCCGCAAGATCTGAGCAGACCGCCATGAATTCCGGTTCAAGCGCATCGGCATAACGTTCGGCGAATACCGCCTGCGCTTGCGGATAGAGAGCGCGGATTTGCGAAGTTACGGCCTCTTGCGGTTGGAGCCAATCGAGAGACAGGATGGCGGCATTCTTCCACGAAGGGGCGTGCAAAGCGGCGGCTTGACGGATTGCATGACACGCTTCGTCGAAAGAGCAGCTATCGAGCTGATTGCCTCCTTTTTCAGGCTCTAGGTCTTCGAAAAGAAGCACAAAGCTGCTTCCATCATCATTGACTTCAGCAGCGTAGGTGGCGGGAACCCGCACATCGAGTTGCTGAGCCAGGTCGCGGTAAAACCGGACTTCCTTGGCGTAGAGGCCCATCATCGCGGCCGTGCCGCGGCTGGTTGGATTTGCGGCCGGAAACTTGCCGGCGACCGTCGCTGGGCCTGCGCCGGCCTGATCATAGTTCAAGCTAATCCTGGCGCTATCGCCGACCTGCCCTGTTCCGATCGGCTCCCAGCGAAAGCCGATGACATTGCCGCGTTGCAGCAACCCAGCTTTGTGCAAGCGATCAGTCAGCCATTCCGGCGTTATGTCGTCGGGATGTGACGGGAATGCCGCCATGTATCCTTCTCCCCTCTCAGCCAGCATATGCGGCATATTGCCCGGCTGCAATTGTGCATGGAACACAAAGTTCCTTGCTCCGTATTCCCGCCAAGCCTATTCGCATGGCAATGACAGATGGACAGAATGACCATGAGCTGGCGGGACGCAAATTCTATCCTGCCAATGAAGAAGCGCTGTTCACTGAGAACTGCCCTGACCAAACCCCGCAAACCGAGCATCCCGCTTACAAGCTGGCCTTTCGCGACACAGACTTCCTGCTGCGCGATGAATTGCGCCCTGTGCGATTTCAGCTGGAATTGCAAAAGCCGGAAATGCTGCTTGATGAAGCGCGTGTTGGCTCCACACTGGTGATGTATGGTTCAGCGCGTATTCCTTCGCCTGAAACTGCGCAGGCAAAGGTTGATGCCGCCGCCAACGGCACTGAGTATGAGCAATTGGTCGCGAAGCGCCTTGCCGAGAAGGCAATGTATTACGATCAGGCCTATAAGCTTGCACGATTGGCTTCGGAAAAAGCCATCATTGAAGACGGGTTGCGGCAATTCGTCGTATGTTCGGGTGGTGGCCCATCGATCATGGAGGCGGCCAATCGCGGCGCGAGCGATGCTGGCGCTGAATCGATCGGGCTCAATATCGTGCTACCGCATGAGCAAGCGCCGAACTCTTACGTGACGCCATACCTGTCGCTGAACTTCCATTATTTTGCGTTGCGCAAGATGCACTTCCTGCTTCGGGCGCGTGCCGTGGCGGTCTTCCCCGGCGGCTTTGGCACATTCGACGAATTCTTCGAACTGCTTACACTCATCCAGACCGGCAAGATGAAACCGATCCCGATCCTGCTGTTTGGCAAGCATTTCTGGCAGCGGGTTGTCAATTTCGAAGCGATTGCGGAAGAAGGTACGATCGCCAAAAAGGACCTCGAGCTCTTCAAATGGTGCGAGGACTATGAGGATGCGTGGAACCACATCGCAGAGTTTTACGAGCTTACCCGGTAGGGGTGCTCGCTAGCTTAAGCTTCTGACTGCTTGGTGGCCAATTGGTGGCCAAGCGGACCATTGCCGGATCCAAACCCGGGTGCAGCTTCTATCGCCCGGTAGACGAAATTGCGCGCAAGCGTGATCGCATGATCAAGCGGTTGGCCATGCCCCAGCAATGTCGCGATTGCTGCCGACAGTGTGCACCCTGTGCCATGAGTATGAGGCGTGTCGATACGTGTGTGGCTGTATTGCAGTGCTCTGCCATCAGGAGCCACAAGCAGATCGATGACCTGGTTTGCGCTCGAATGTCCGCCCTTTGCAAGAACATAGGTGTCATAGCTGCGCGCAAGCTCAGCCGCAGCGCTTTCCATCAGGCCGGTATCGCGCAATTCGCGTTCAGCCATATGCTCTAGCTCGGGCAGGTTCGGAGTGAGCAGAGTGGCGCGGGAGAAGAGCAGATCTTCAATCGATGCCATAGCATCCGGCGCGATCAATGGTGAACCCGATGTCGCGATCATCACCGGGTCGAGCACGATCGGTGTGCCTTGGGGAAGCCTATCGAGCTCTTTGGCAACATGCTCGATGATATCGCGGTCATGAAGCATGCCGATCTTGACTGCGTCGACGCCGATATCCTCTACGCAGCTCGCGATCTGCTGGCCGACAAAGGCACCGCCCATAGGGGCAATAGCCTGAACACCAATGGTGTTTTGCGCAGTCGCGGCTGTAACAGCCGTCATCGCATAGCCGCCGAGCATGGTGATTGTCTTGATATCCGCCTGGATCCCTGCGCCGCCGGAGGAATCCGATCCAGCTATGCTGAGGATGCGAGGAGGGCTGGCCGTGCTCATCCGGCGAATTTCCGCTCGCTTGAAGGGGGGAATTTCTCTTGCAGTTTCTTGGTGCGGGTTGGCCGATCCATCAGCTCTCCGCCGCAATTTGGACAGACATCATCCAGGTGTTCCGCGCATTCTGCACAAAAGGTGCATTCAAAGCTGCAAATGAACGCGCCAGGCGCCTCTGCAAGCAAATCCGTACCGCAGTGTTCGCAATCAGGCCGCATTTCCAGCATCAGATTGCATTCCTCACAGCGTCACAGATACGGTCGACCACCTCTTCTACCTGCGCTGCGTCATCGCCCTCGGCCATCACCCGGATAACCGGCTCTGTTCCGGAAAGACGGATCACTACGCGTCCTTTGCCGGCGAGTTCCGCTTCGGCGTCTGCGATAACCGATTGGACGTTGGCATTGGCCAGTGGAGACGTGCCTTCGTAGCGGACATTCTGGAGCAATTGCGGCACAGGATCGAAGAGATGAAACAGCTCGCTGGCAGGTTTGCCTGTCCGCACGAGACCGGCGAGAACCCGCAACGCAGCGATAGTTCCATCTCCGGTTGTTGCATGGTCGAGCAATATCATATGTCCCGACTGCTCGCCGCCTAGATTGAAGCCGCCTTCCTTCATACGCTCCAGAACATAGCGGTCACCGACTTTGGTGCGTTCCAGCGATAGACCTATGCCTTGCAAATAGCGCTCTAACCCGAGGTTCGACATCACAGTGGATACCACCCCACCACCACGCAGGTTGCCCTTCTCTTGCATCCGCGTCGCGATCAACGCCATCAACTGGTCGCCATCGACCGTTTGACCTTTTTCGTCGACAACGATCAATCTGTCTGCATCGCCGTCGAGCGCTATCCCGATATCAGCGCCTTCCGCGACGACCTTTGCCTTGAGCACGCCGACCGCTGTCGATCCTACTCCGTCATTGATGTTGAGCCCGTCGGGCTTCACACCTAGCGTGATGACATCAGCACCCAATTCCCAGATCGCGGTCGGTGCGACCTTGTAGGCCGCGCCATGCGCGCAATCGATTACGACTTTAAGGCCATTGAACCGGATATCCGCGGCAATCGACTGTTTAACCGCATGAATGTAGCGGCCGGCAGCATCATCGATACGGCGGGCACGACCGATTTCGGCTGGCGGAACCAGCTGCGGTTCACCCTCGAGCAGCGCTTCAATGGCGATTTCATCTTCATCCGACAATTTGAAGCCGTCGGGGCCGAACAGCTTAATGCCATTGTCTTCATAGCGGTTGTGGCTGGCAGAGATCATGACGCCCATATCCGCCCGCATTTCGCGAGTAAGAAGCGCGATCGCCGGCGTGGGCAAGGGGCCGGTCATAATGACATCGACGCCAACACTCGTGAATCCGGCGACCAGCGCGTTTTCCATCATATATCCGGACAGGCGAGTGTCTTTTCCGATGACGACGCGATGTCGGTGTTCTCCGCGGGCGAAGTGGGCGCCTGCGGACTGTGCGACGCGCATGACCATCGCCGCGGTCATCGCCCCCTGGTTCGTTCGTCCCCTAATGCCGTCTGTGCCGAAGAACTTTCGTCCCATCTGTTGTGCATCTCCGCCTTGTTTGCCTGTTATCCGTGTAGCAATATTTGCCTCTCGCCTTTGGCGTGGTTATCGCGCGAAGGGAAGAGCAGGGATGACATAATTTGACGGACGGCACGCAAACTCGCTTCGAATTGTCGACAATCAAACTGCCTGTGGCATGGACATTTGCTGGGCTGGTCGGCGGTCTACTTGCCGGCATGTTTCTTTCAGGGACCACGTTTATTGACAATGTTGTCGAATGGACGCGGCCGGTAGGCACGCTGTGGCTGCGCGCACTTCAAATGACGATTATTCCCTTGGTGGCTGCCTTGCTGGTGCTGGGGATTGTGCAGCTGGCTTCGGCTGCGAAGGCGAGTGCGGCGGCTCGACGAATGTTGCTGTTAGTATTTGGGGTGTTGGTTGCAGGCGGCGTAATAACGGCGGCCCTATTGCCGTGGCTTCTCACAATGGTCCCTGTTCCCGAATCCGCATCGGCATTCCTTGCCGAGACGCCCCAGGAAGCGCAGCAGGTACCTGAGCTATCGGATTTTCTAGCATCACTCGTTGCACCGAATATCGTTGCCGCCGCTGCGGAAACAGCGATGCTTCCTCTGACGATATTCTTTGCGCTGTTCGCGGTTGCGATCACCCAGTTGCCTGAGAAGCAGAGCGAGACGCTGCTTAATTTCTTTCATGCGCTTGCCAATGCGATGCTCCAGATAATTGGTTGGGTCTTGTGGCTGGCCCCTATTGGCGTGTTTGCCTTGGCTTTAGGCGTAGCGGCACGCGCTGGCGGAGGGGCATTCGCTGCACTGGGTCACTACATCATTGTTGTAAGCGCAATGGGCGGCTTCGTGCTGATCGGCGCATACATTCTTGCGTGTGTGCTGGGCGGAGTTTCGCCATGGCGATTTGCGAAGGCCGTACTTCCGGCACAGGCGGTAGCTGTTTCGACGCAAAGCTCGCTCGCCAGCCTGCCGGCCATGCTCGACAGCTCTGGCAGACTGGGTCTGCGCCAAAGCACTTCAGAGTTTGTATTGCCGCTGGCTGTTGCGATCTTCCGTGCCACGAGCCCTGCGATGAATCTGGCGGTTGCGATTTACGTCGCGCATCTTTCTGGGGTCGAGATTTCTCCAACGCTCTTGGCGGGGGGAATTGGAGTGGCGATCATTATCAGCATTGGCTCGGTCAGCCTGCCCGGATCGATCAGCTTTGTTGTTTCCATCGGACCAATCGCCATTGCGATGGGTGTGCCGGTGGAGCCACTGGCGTTGCTGGTTGCAGTTGAAATGCTGCCGGATATCATGCGTACACTAGGCAATGTGACGATGAATGTGGCGGTCACCAGCGCGGTCGATCGCATTCAGGAAGACTAGCCCGAAGCTCACTGCGACCGTTTGCATTCCTTGCAAGCCGAGTTGTGCAACCCATATCGGTTTCGTGCGTTATTCACTTGTAACCAAACAGAATTTTGAATGAAACGGAGCTATTATGGCATTCGCCCTTACCCCCCTTCCATACGCTGATACCGCGCTTGAACCAGCTATCTCGGCGCATACGTTGAGCTTTCATCATGCCAAGCACCATCAAGCCTATGTCGACAAAATGAACGCCGCAATTGACGGCACCGAGCTTGATGGCAAGCCGATGTCCGATGTAATTGCCGCAGCACGTGGCAGCAATCAGGGCCTGTTCAACAATGCCGCGCAAAGTTGGACTCACGCTTTCTATTGGCATTCACTTAGCCCGGATGGCGGCGCACCATCAGGCGAACTGGCTGCGAAGATTGATGAAGCGTTCGGTTCGCTTGATGCTTTGAAGGAGCAACTCAAGTCACGCGGCGCAGGCCATTTCGCAAGCGGCTGGGTGTGGCTGGCTGAGAAAAATGGTGTTCTTTCGATCGAAGAAACGCACGATAGCGACACTTTGGCGGATAGCGCTTTCAACCCGCTGCTGACTATCGATGTATGGGAACACGCATATTATCTTGACCATCAGAACAAGCGTCCGGTCTATCTTGATGCGGTTGTTGAAGGAAAGCTTAACTGGGGCTTCGCTTCTGATAATTTCGCGCGGGGAACTGCGTGGGTCTATCCCAACTGATTGATTGAGCAGCTTCGCCGAGAGCTGGCTATGGCTAGCTTTCGGCGATCTCTTCACTTTTATTCGCGACGGACTTGAGTTCCTGCAGGATCGCGGGATGCGCACCTGCGTCGTCAAGCGAACGTTGCGGGATGGAGCCTTCTTCCATCATAGAAGTAAGCGCGACGCGTGCCCGCCCGACGCGGCTCTTGATCGTGCCAATCGCGCAGCCGCAGATGTTGGCTGCTTCCTCGTAGGAAAAGCCGCCTGCGCCTACCAGCAAAAGCGCTTCGCGCCGCTCAGGAGGCAGCGTTAACAACGCGCGGTGCAGGTCTGAAAGATGGATGGGTTCTTCCTGACTGGCAGGCGCTGTCAGGATTCTCTCTGCTATGCTCTCGTCATATTCGCCGCGGAAGCGGTTGCGGCGCATATCCGTAAGATACGCATTGCGTAGGATAACAAATGTCCATGCCCGCATGGATGTGCCAGGTTCAAAACGTTCTTGCGCGGCCCAGGCCTTCAGCAGAGCTTCTTGCACGAGGTCATCGGCCATGTCAGGCCGTCCGCATAGGCCACGTGCGAAGGCGCGAAGATGCGGTATCACCGCTTCCAACTCGCGCTTGAATTCCAGCTTCTGAGCAGCAGTGCGCTTAGTCTCAGCCATTAGCTGTTTCCATCTGAAGATGGGTTATCCAGTTTTGCGAGCAAATCTTTAAAGCTGTCCGGAAGCGGCTCTTCGACAACGGTGTCATAGAGATCCTTCAGGCCGTCCGCCCAATCAGGCTTAGGCACTGCTTTGTCGCCAGATTGTGGTTTGTCCGATGCCATGCCGAATTGGCGTCCTTCCGCAGATCCCCAAAGGTGTAGCGCGGCTAGCATATCACCACCACTCAAGCTTGGGAACGATGCCTTAGCTCTTTTGTTCCCCGAGGAATAGGTTAGAACCATTGCCAGCGATGCACGATACGGCGGAGAATTTGCGATACAAGCCGCGGGTGAACCGCGTGAGCCAATGGCTTGTGCGCTATCCTCGAGCCGTACCGCTTCTGATTTTCTTGATCGTTGCCGTGATTACAAGCGTGGCAGTAGTTGTGATCGAATCAAGCGAAGATCAGCGCGAGCGTGTGATCATGCGTGAGGTTGCGCAGACACTCGTTGCGGAGCTGGACCGCAGAAGCAGCACGACTGAAGCGTATCTTCGGGCGGGATCCGCTCTGTTTGCTGCGGCAGACGACGTGCGCTTGCCAATGTTCCGGACGTTTTCGAGCCAATTGCGGCTCGATTCCAACGCAAGAGGTTCTGAAGGGATTGGCTGGGCCGAAGTCATCACTGTAGGTCAGGTAGAGGCATTCGAAAATGCGATCAGTGCGGAAAAAGGGTTCGATTACAAAGTTATCCGCGAATCTGGCTCGAATGAAACAAGATTGGTACCGGTCACGTTTTTGAAACCCGATAGTGAGGAGACTCGGGCGCAGCTGGGTTATGATCTCTATTCTGATCCCGTCAGGCGTGCGGCGATGGACGAAGCGGCCCGAATGGTTCGGCCAACTGCGACCGCAAGAGTGGTGTTGAACCAATACGAAGAGACAACAAGAATTGGCTTTCTGTTGTTCATGCCCGTTTTTGATGGCCCGATCGAAGCGCGACGGTTGAAGGGTTTCATCTTTAGTCCGTTTGACGCGCAGTATTTCTTGGGCACGGCGATGGAACATTCGGTGCACCGCCAAATGGGTGCGCGCTTGTTCGACGGCCCACCGGAGAGCGCCAATCTGTTGGCGCAGAATGCTCCCGCTTTTTCGTCTGGAGTGACGATCGCCGAACAGGTTGAAGTTGGAAGCAGGCCCTTTGTGGTTGAGATTCAATCTGCGCGAGCAGGCAGCTTGTCTCCACTTTCCATGGCAACATTGCTGTTTGGTTTGGCATTGGCGAGCTTACTGCTTTTGCTTGCGCGTCTGGTTACGCGGCAAGTGATCGAAGACGAGGTGGCGCTGACATTCTTCGAGGAACAGAATTCAATCCGCAATTCTTTGACCCGTGAGCTTAATCATCGTGTCAAAAATACATTGGCCAGTATCATTTCAATCATTTCGCTCACGCGTCGGAGGACCACCAGCCTTAATGATTTCGCCGACAGCCTTGAGGGCCGCGTTCGCGCGCTTTCCGCAACGCATGATCTCTTGACGCAATCGGAATGGGGCACCACTCCGCTTCGTTCAGTCGTCAAGGCTGAGCTTGCCCCATATAGCGGCGGCGGCAATGAGGTTGTGATGGACGGCCCTGATATTGAGCTTGCTCCGAACGATGCGCTTTCCCTGGGACTGGCAATTCATGAGCTGGCCACTAATGCCGCAAAATACGGTGCGCTAAGTCAGCAAGGCGGCAGGGTTTCCATCAATTGGAGGAGCGAGGGAGAAGAACTGGTCGTTGTTGACTGGGTAGAACGAGGTGGACCGGAGGTAGCCGCTGAGCGTACGCCGGGGTTCGGTACGGATCTGATCCAGAAAATCGTAGCGCATGAGCTGCGCCAACCTGTCGCAATTCGCTTCGATCCTGAAGGCGTGAGCTGCACCCTGCGCGTACCGTTGCGGGTTCGCCGCGAATTTCAGATCAGAGAGAGGTTAGCGCGCCTTTCGGACTGACTAGCTGATTGGCTTGCTCGAGTTGAAGAATAACGCCTGACTCATTGTCGAGCGCACGGTCTGCTCGCGGAATGGCTTTGTCACCAGGTAGGTCGGCTCAGGCCTGTCTCCTGTAAGCAGCCTTTCTGGATAGGCGGTGATAAACACCACTGGCACATCGCCCAGTTCAAGAATGTCATCGACAGCATCGAGACCTGAAGATCCGTCGGCCAGCTGTATGTCGGCCAGAACCAGTCCCGGCTTGCCATTGGATACGGCTTCCTGTGCTTGGGTGCGTGTCGCCGCGGTGGCGAATACCTCGTGTCCCAAGGACTTCACCAAGTCCTCTAGCTGCATGGAAATCAAAGGTTCGTCTTCGATGATCAGCACACTGGTCGATGCTTCGCGGTCAATCTCTGTTATGGCTTCTTCGACCAGAGTGCTCACCTCTTCTCCCGAGACACCGAGAATTTCGCCGACTTGATGCGGCTGAAACTCTTCCAGTGTTGTCAGCAGCAGTGCCTGTCGGTTGAGCGGCGTAATCGAACTGAGCCGCGCCTGCGCGTTGCCCTCATGCAGTCCAGAAGCTCTGTTCGTGTCGCTTGTTCCGGAGGTCGCGCTCCGCCAAAGGGTGGTGAAAGCCCGGTACAAGGGTACACGGCCTTCAGCCATGCTGGCCTTTAACGCTTCGTCAGCTAGGGCAGCCTCCAAGGTTGCGCGAACGAACTTGTCGCCGCTTTCCTGGGATCCGGTCAGCGCGCGAGCATAGCGTCTCAGGTAGGGCAAATTGGCGGCGATTTGAGCGCTAATCGACATGTTGAAACTTCCCTTTGGAAATCAATTTCTAAGCGGTTAACTCCGCGCAGAATGCAGCGCGATAGCAGAGCAGTGATTTTTGTCCATTATGGCGCTCAATGGCGTTTCTTCGGACGCGATTTGAGCTCATGGAAAAAATTTTGAAATTTTTCGTGTCTGGGGGGAACCGCATCCGAGTTTGGTCATTTCTACGTTGTCACCGCCGAGACCCCCCTCCCGTCCAAACGGCTGGTGATATTTTCCAAGGGCCTCCGTCATCCCAGACGGAGGCCTTTTTTCATATTAGGTCTTTGCCGAAGACGATGTACTCACGGTTGATCTTGCTATTGATCGCATCTGCAATGGCTACCATCCCTTTGTTGTCATCCAGAATCCAGCCAACTTCTCCGCGCTTCGATTCATACAATTCATCCGCTGTTCTGCGGATCTGATCGATCATCATAAAGGCCAGCTGGCTTGCCATGCGTGAATTGTGGAGCTCCTTCTTCACGCCCATCAAGGGAACGCGCATTCCGGAGCCTTTGGGGAAATGCAACCAGCGAAGCATATGGAACCAGCCAAACGGGAATAGCTTGCCGTTGATCTTGGCGAGCACCTGATTGATGTCTGGAAATGTCAGCAAGAATGCAACCGGTTCGCCATCCAGCTCTGCGATCATGTTGAGCGGTTCAAAGATGATCGGGCGCAGCTTCTTGCCTGCGTAAGCAATCTCATCGGCTGTGAACGGGACAAATCCCCAATTGCCGGACCATGCGTCGTTCAGGATCGACAGGATGATTGCCGCTTCTGAATCCCAGCGCTTCTTCACCACCTGACGGACAGTGATGCGGCTATTGCGCTCGCCCGATTTCACTATGCGCTGGATCAATGGCGGAAACTCGCGGTCAACCGGAAGGTCATAGGTCAGCAAGGTCTTTGCTGTCGTGAAACCGTAGCTTTCAATCCAGCCACGATAATGGGCCGGATGATGCCCCATCATGATCATGGGTGGATGATCCTGCCCGCGAACTAGCAAGCCTGGTTCTTCCCATATCGACATGGAGATTGGACCAAGAACCCTCGTCATTTCTTCGCTAAGAAGCCATTTTTCAGCTTCAGCGAGAAGCGCATGAGCCACCGCCTCGCTGTCTGCGTCAAAGTAGCCGAACATGCCTGTGCCCGGACCAAAGCCTTGTTCCTTGGGAACTTGAAGCGCCAGTTCATCGATATGAGCGGAGATACGCCCAACAGGTTTTCCATTCACTTTGGCGATGAAGAGCTGTGCCCGAGCGTGGCCGAAAAAGGGGTTCTTGCCTGGGGTAATCAGTTCGATTTGCTCGCCACGTAATTGCGGAACAGAATTGGGAACACGTGCGGAGAAGGCATTGCCTACATCAACAAAGGCAGCGCGGCCTTTCTTGTCCCGCACATGCTCGATCACTATATCGCTGTGTGTCACGCCCTTGCCCCGTATTGATTGGCTTTCGGCAATGTGTGGTCAGAGAACGCCGCTTAAGCAAGTCATTCGATCACTCTTGCCAACACATCCAGTTTGTCCTCAGGCCCAGTTATAGGGTAAAGGCCAATCGAAATGAGATTTTGATGGAAAAAGCCCTCAACCCTTCCACCGCCCCGCGAGCTGAAAGAGCTAGGGCGACGCGCGCGCAATTCATCGAAAGCGATGACAAGGATATGCTGCGCGCTGCACGCGACCTCACAAAGGATTTAGGCGAAGCGAAACCGGGCATCTATTGGCCTGACATGATCCTGTCGGCCGGCATCGGATACGGAACCTTGGCGGCTGCGATCCTCGCCGATTCAGTTACCACCGCGATTGCATTCGGTATTATCTCGGCGCTCGCGCTTTATCGCGCGCTGATGTTTATCCATGAGTTGACGCACATTCACCGCAATGCATTGCCGGGTTTCCGTGCTGCATGGAACCTGATGGTTGGCATCCCCATGCTGGTGCCAAGCTTCATGTACGAAGGTGTGCACACACTTCATCACAAGCGTACGCAATATGGCACGGTCGAGGATCCGGAGTATCTCCCACTAGCCTTGATGAAGCCTTGGAGCTTGCCTGCTTTCGTTCTGGTTGCATTGTTGGCGCCTATTGGCTTGCTATTGCGCTTTGCGGCCTTACTTCCGCTCGGCGTTGTCATCCGGCCGTTGCGAAAGATGGTGTGGGAGCAGGCTTCGGCGCTGATGATCAACCCTGAATTTCGCCGCAAGCCAGCCGAAGGCAATTTGGCGAAGCGCGTGCGCTGGCAAGAGATAGGCGGATTTGTGTGGGCATGGACGTTGATCGGCAGCATTTCTGTGCTCGGCTGGCAACCATTGCTGATTGCACTTTGTGTTGCGTCGCTGACCGCGGTCATAAACCAGCTGAGAACTCTGGTGGCGCATCTTTGGGAAAATGATGGCGAACCGATGACAGTCACTGCGCAGTTTCTTGACAGCGTAAACGTTCCGCCACCTGGCCTGGCAGCAGAGATTTGGGCACCTGTCGGCCTTCGCTACCACGCTTTGCATCATCTTATGCCCTCTATGCCGTATCACGACCTGCCCGAGGCGCACCGCCGTTTGCGCAAGGAACTGGGCGATAATTCGACCTATGACGGGGCGAACCATAGCGGGATGATCGAGCTAGTCGGCCGTATCGCGCGAAGCACAATGGGCGTCGGCCGCGCTCCCTAATCGCCGGTTAGCCAAGGAAATGGATCATGGCGCAGCGGCGATCAGCGGGCAGACCGTTGTCGACCTCCAGCGCAAGCTCGCTTGCTAGCCTCGGGTGCGCATCAAGCGCAGTGACTTCTTCGAACCCTAGCCGCGCATAGAATGGCCCGTTCCAGGGTACATCGCGAAACGTGGTCAGCGTAACCGCTTTGAACCCTGCATTGTGCGCATCGATCTGGCACGCACGGATTAGGCCTGCGCCAATCCCGCGCCCCTGATAATCCGGATGCACATCCATTTCCCAGATGTGCAGCTCTCGGCTGAAGGGTTGATTAACGAGGAAACCCGCCATTTCTTCGCCGACATGCGCGACCAGGCAGTGTCCCTTGCGGATCAGTGGTCGCAGTTCGTCTGGTTCCCAAACATCGTCAAAATCAACATTGATTAAGTCGCGAACTCCACGAAACTTTTCTGCCGCAGCACGCTCAATCGCTGGCATAGACTCCGCATCGTCTGGCCGCGCCAAACGCAACGTCCAATCGCGGCCGGTCATTCCTCGGTTCTGATGAGGACAGTCTCACCTACCAGCAAGAACAGGAAGAATGGCGCCCAGGCGGCAAGGAATGGCGGATATCCGCCAAAGCTGCCCATCGCGAGTGCCGCATTGTCGATCACGAAATAGGCGAAGCCGAGCGCCATTCCGATAATGGCGCGCACAAACAGTTGGCCTGAACGAGCCAAGCCAAAGGCTGCGACCGCCCCCAGTAAAGGCATCAGGAATGCAGACAATGGGCCGGACAGCTTGTGCCACCATTTTGCGCGCAGCTCGGCAGTGCGACGTCCGACCGCTTCATATGCTTCGATTGACTCAGAAAGCTCCCAGAATGGCTTTGTGTCGGGATCGACAATGTCGAGCTCGATATCATCCGGGGTAAGGCTTTGGCCCACTGTCATGTCAGAGGGCTCGCTTGACTGGGCTGTGCCGACATCGAACTGTACCGCTTGTTCGAGCTTCCAACCGGGTGCCGCGTAGGTTGCGATGGGCGCTCGAACCTGTGTCAGGATCATGCCCGTTTCGCTGCGCTCGTACCAAGTCACATCACGCATGCGAATGGTGTCGCGAGAGCCCGTGAGGCTGGCTGCGGATAGCACGCTGTCGCCATCGGTAAGATAGACGTTCGCACGAACACCGGAATCTTCGGGGATCACACCATATTCGGCGGCATCCCAAGTTTTGAGCGTAGCTGTCGAGCGGGTCACAACGCGCTCGTTGAATACGAAGCTGACTACAGAGACGAGTGCAGCGGTGAGCAGAAGCGGTGCAAGCACTTGATGCGCGGAAAGCCCTGCTGCTTTCATCGAAATCACTTCGCTGTTTTGGTTCAAAGTCACCAGAGTGATCAGCGTCGCCAGCAAGACTGAATAGGGCAGGAATCGCGAAACAAGCTGCGGTATCCGCAAACTGGCATAGGTGAGCAGTTGAGCCTGGCCGTTGCCTTCGACCGCAAGGATGTCTCCGCTGGTCGAGAGGAGATCAAGCATCATCAAAACAAGCACAAGCATCACCAGCACAGCGATGATGCGTACGATGAACATCTTTGCGAGGTAGATCGTTAGTGTCCGGGAAGGGAAAAAATCGAGTTGCATCGTGGCTGTGTTCTATTCCGCCGGGGCTGCTTCGGCAGCAATGATTTGCCGGGAGTGTCGCCGTTTGAAAAGTTTCTTGATCGCTTTGCCTGCTTTTGTTGTCGCTGTTTCAAGGGCACCGATGGCTTGACCACCGGGGACATAGGCCACCCGCCAGTACATCCAGAGGATAAGCGCGGCAAAGGCCACAAATGGTCCCCATAGCGCCAAGATTGGATCGACCCGCCCAAGCGAAGCGATGTCCTCTCCGTACTGGTTCACCTTGTGATAGGAGACGACCATGATGATCGACAAAAATACTCCAAGCGCGCTTGTCGAACGTTTAGGGGGTATGGCGAGTGCAACCGCCAGAAGTGGCATAAGCAGCATCATTACGATCTCGACCAGGCGGAAGTTGAAACTTGCCTGACTTGCTGCCCGGGCCTCGATCGGTTCGGTGTCGCTCCAGCCGATGCTCAACAATTCGGGTAGAATATACTCGCGCTCGGCATCTCCGCGTTCGCGGAATTCCTCGATCCGAGGCAAGTCGATTGGCAGGTCATGTCTGGTAAAGCTGAGAACTCGTGGTGTGCGGCTGCCCGTGTCTTGTACAATTGTCCCATCGGTCAACCGCAGGATGATCGTGTCCGGGCTGTCGCTAGTTGCCATGAACGCACCTTCACGTGCGGAGATGGACAGCACCTGGCCCTTCTCGTTTGCGACGCGGGCAAATATGCCTTTCAAGCGCCTGCCTTCGTCTTCGCTTTCCTCGATCCGCAATGCCATGCGGTCTTGCAAAGTTGTGAATTCGCCAACCTTGATTGACGCGCCGAGTGCGCCAGAGCGCAGCTCATACTCCATCTGCTCGTAGTAATATCGGCTGATCGGTTGAATATAGAATACCAAAGCGACGTTTACGGCCACCAATACGAGGGTGATAAAATAGGGTACCCGCAATAGACGCCCGTAACCCATGCCGACGGCGCGCAGAACGTCGAGTTCGCTTGAAACCGCAAGCTTCCGGAAGGCGAGGAGGATTCCCAGAAGGCATCCAAGAGGAATTGCGAGGCTGGCGTATTCCGGGATCAGTGCGCCCAGCATTTTGAAAACGACATAGATTGGCCCGCCTTCGACCGCGACAAAATCGAACAATCGCAACATTTTGTCGAGTAGTAGCAGCGATGCTGCTAGCGCAAAAACACCCAGCATCGGGAAAACCACTAGCCGAAGAATATATCGATCAATGCTGGGCAGAAATTTGAGCACGTTTGCTTCTGTGTCGCTTGTCCGATTGCCTGATACTTAACCTCTAGCGACAAATTCGAGCGCGGTCATGCCTCAAAGCTAAGGGGCGGGCAAAAGAGATTCAGTCTTTCTCCAGCGTACATTGAAGCGGGTGCTGGTTCTGCCGCGCGAAGTCCATGACCTGGTTCACTTTGGTTTCCGCAACCTCGTAGGGAAAAACGCCGCAGACACCCACGCCCTTTTGATGGACGTGCAGCATCACGCGAGTGGCCTGTTCCAGGTCCATGCCAAAGAAACGCTTCAGCACCATGACCACAAACTCCATCGGTGTGTAGTCATCATTGAGCAGCAGAACTTTGTATTGGCTGGGCTTCTTGGGCTTTGCCTTGGTCTTGGTCGCGATGCCGACGTCAATGTCAGAATCGGCATCGTCATCGCCGGCCCCGGCCATGTCGCTCGCTATCAAGAACGGGCGCATGTTTCCGCTCATGGAGGAGCCACTCAACGGCAGGGATCGGGATATTGCATGGTTCATCGAGCGGCCAATATCGTAAGCGAATGGGAATTCGCAAGTTATGAATATGGGTGGCATCGCATTGCTACGGACGCTTGTGGGATATCTCCAGCCTATGAAGCTGTTGCCCGAAACGAAAAGAACCGGCCAGACGCAGATGGTCTGACCGGCTCTTCATTGTTTCCGCCGGGATTTGGGAGAGGAGAGAGACCCCGGCTAGAAAACCTGGAAGCGTAAAAGACTTAAGCGGCCTTCTTGAGCTTCTCGGCAGCAACGCTCATGCGGCTCGAAAGCGGCGCGAAAGCGTCATTGTACAGCTTGACGAGTGCTTCGGTGTTCTTTGAACCGAAAGACACAGCAGCGTCGAAGTTACGACGTGCGAGTTCGCCTTGAAGTTGGACCAGCTCGGTCGGTGACTTGACAGCAGCAACCTTCTTGAAGTCGCCTTGAACGGTTTTGACCACAGACTTTGTTGCAGCAACTTGCTGGCGGCCCATGTCCTGCATGCCAGCGAAGAAGATCTTGCCTGACTCAACAACAGCTTCAACGTTGCCCTTGTTGAATTCGGTCACTTCTGAAGCTAGCTCGCCAGTCTTCGCGAAAACAGTCTTTGCGCGTGTCTGTACGTCAGCCAAAGCTTCTTTGGCAGTCTTGGTGAAATCGGTGTTCTGTGCTTTTTTAGCAGTCGCCATGATGGTGTCCTTTGCTTGTGCGATTGCGTTGGTTGGCTTTGCGGCCTTTTTGACAGCAGCTTTAACTTTCTTTGGTGCAGCTTTCTTGGCTGCAACTTTCTTTGGCGCAGCCTTCTTTGCCGGCTTCTTCTTAGCCGGAGCCTTTACTACTTTCTTGATCGCAGCAGGCTTTGCTTTTGCTTTTGGTGCGTCAGCTTCAACGGCTTTCTCGACCGCTTTCGTGCTTACACCTTCTTTGGCAGCTGCTTCGGCATAGGCCTTTTCAGCGGCTGCATCGATTTTTGCTTTGGCTTCGTTGGCCATGGTAACCTCGCTTTATGTTGCACCGCACAAAATAGATATCGCAACTGCGAAGTCAAGCGTTTTTGGTGCACTGCACAATAAATCGAAACGGTGTTTCAAAACAGCTAGTTAGCGCGTCTTTACATAGCGGCCAGGCGCGTCCTCGATAACTTTATCACCTTTGGCGCCAGGTATTCGCTTGCCCTTTGCGGGCACTTTTCTGTTGTCTTGCTCTTGCAGCCACTCGAACCAATGTGGCCACCAACTGCCAGGGTGCTCGGTTGCGCCATCTATAAAGTCTTCAAGCGAACCGGCCCGGCTGTCGCCGGTCCAGTATTGGTATTTGCTAGCGGCCGGGGGATTGACGACACCGGCAATATGGCCGGACCCTGCTAGCAGAAAGGTAACTGATCCTTTGAAATGCTCAGTCGCCTTCCAAACGCTCTTTGCTGGAGCAATGTGATCTTCCCGACCAGCCTGGATGTAGCTTGGCGTTTTAACCTCGGTCAGGTCAATCGGTGTTCCATCAGCGCTCAATGCCTCTGGCACGACCAGCTTGTTGTCGCGATAGAGGTCACGCAGATAATCCGCATGCCATTTGCTTGGTAGGTTAGTTACATCCCCGTTCCAGTGCAGCAGGTCGAAGGCCGGGTAATCCTCACCCAACAGGTAGTTGTTGACAACATAATTCCAGATCAGGTCCTTGCCGCGCAGCGAATTGAAGGTTGCCGCCAGATAGCGTCCATCAAGATACCCATCGCTGGACAGGCTCGAGATCATGTCCAGCTGGTTGTCATTGATGAAATGCTTAAGTTCGCCAGCCTTTTCGAAATCCACCTGAGCGGTGAAGAAGGTTGCGCTCTTGACCTTGTCTGCCTCGCCGCGTTTCGCCAGCACAGCCAAAGTCGCTGCGAGGGTCGTCCCTGCAACGCAGTAGCCAATGGTGTGAACGCTTGGTGCCTTCAACCGCTCTCGCGCGGTATCAATCGCATCGATTTGCGCGCGGATGTAGTCATCCCACACGACATCTTTCATTGACGCATCGGCTGACTTCCAGCTCACTACGAACACTGTGATGCCTTGATCCACAGCCCATTTGATGAAGCTCTTCTTGGCTGTCAGATCGAGGATGTAGAAACGATTGATCCACGGAGGGAAGATGATCAAAGGGGTGGCGAAAACCTCATCCGTAGACGGACTATACTGGACAAGCTGGTAGAGCGGCGTTTCGTGCACTACCTTTCCGGGCGTCGCTGCCAGATTGACGCCCAACTCGAAGGCTTCGGCATCGGTGTGAGTTAGCTGCCCCTTTTTAAGATCATTGATAAGGTGGCGCATGCCCTTCAGCAGATTTTGACCCTTGGTCTCGATGGTGCGCTTGAGCACGACCGGATTGGTCAGGATAAAGTTGTCCGGGCTCATCGCGTCCACCAGTGCCGTGGTTGCGAACTCGAGCTGCTTGCGCTTTTCCGGAGCAATACCTTCGACCTGCTTGGCAGCGCCGACGAAGTATTCGGCCATCATCAGATAGGTCTGGTGAAGCAAGGCAAACGCTGGATGCGCGCGCCATTCTTCTGCGGCAAAGCGCCTGTCCTTGCGCGGCAGAGGGTCAACTTCAGGCTTGTTCTCTCCAGTGACCCCGCCAATGAAACTGCCCAGCACACCCTGCCAGATCTCCATGGAATCCTTCGCCATCTTCTGAGCGGTCTCAATCGGGTCCGTCGGCATCTGTTTTGCCATGCCTTGCGCCAGCGTTAGCCATTGTGCTGGATCGAACGGATTGGACCCAGAGCCCGCGCCTTGCGTGCGATCCGCCATGAATTCAAACCACATCGATTGAATCTCGCGAGCAACTTGAGCGAATTCTCCGGCATCACCTGTTAGCTTAGCGCTATTCTCCATGCCTGGCATGCCGAACTCGCCCATCATCTCGCGCATCGCTTCGCCCTGCATATCAAAAAAGGCGCGAAAGGGTTCGCCGCTGTCCTTAAGAAAGTCTTTCGGGTCGTTTGCCATCGATGATATCTTTCAAAAGTCTTGTTGCGGTACGGTATAGCTGGATTGCTTTTTCAGTTCGACTACTATTACCGTAGTTTCGTATGCATCGATCCGCCCAAGGTTGGTCCGGGTCTAAAGAAAGGCACCAGATGGACACTGACTTCTACCGCATGAAGCGCTTGCCACCTTACGTCATCGCAGAAGTGAATGCGATGCGGCATGCGGCGCGTCAGGGTGGTGAGGACATCATTGATCTGGGCATGGGTAATCCTGACCAGCCGCCGCCTGCACATGTGATCGAGAAGCTGTGCGAAGTGGCTAAGAAACCGGACGCCCACGGATACTCACAGTCAAAGGGTATTCCTGGGCTGCGCAAGGCACAGGCCAATTACTACGGGCGTCGGTTCGGGGTGGAGCTCGATCCCGAGCGTGAAGTTGTCGTCACAATGGGATCAAAGGAAGGTCTTGCTAGTTTGGCCAATGCGATCACGGCGCCTGGTGACGTGGTCCTCGCGCCAAACCCATCATATCCGATCCACACCTTCGGCTTCATCATTGCCGGAGCGACAATTAGAAGCGTGCCGACCACGCCCGATGAGCAATACTGGGCCGCGCTGGAAAGCGCGATGAATTATACAGTGCCGCGTCCCAGTTTGTTGGTGGTGAACTATCCATCCAACCCGACTGCCGAAGTTGTGGATCTCGCTTTTTATGAGAGACTGGTTGATTGGGCGCGCGACAATGAAGTCTGGATATTGTCCGATTTGGCCTATTCCGAGTTGTATTATGACGGCAAACCGACGCCGTCGATCATGCAGGTGAAGGGCGCGAAGGATGTCGCGATCGAATTCACCAGCATGTCAAAGACGTATTCTATGGCTGGTTGGCGGATGGGTTTTGCAGTCGGAAATCAGCAGCTGATTGCGGCGATGACACGGGTGAAGAGCTATCTTGACTATGGCGCTTTCACGCCGATCCAGGCAGCAGCCTGTGCCGCACTTAACGGACCGCAAGATATCGTCGAAACCAATCGTCAGCTCTATCACAAGCGGCGCGATGTCATGGTAGACGCGTTTGCGCGCGCCGGGTGGGAGATTCCCTCGCCTGCTGCATCGATGTTCGCCTGGGCACCTCTGCCGCCGGCTCTGGCTCACATGGGGAGTTTGGAATTCTCCAAGCAATTGTTGACCGAGGCAAAGGTCGCAGTTGCTGCGGGCGTGGGATACGGTGAGAAAGGAGAGGGTTTTGTGCGAATCGCGATGGTCGAGAACGAGCAAAGACTCCGGCAGGCTGCCCGTAATATAAAGAGATATTTCAACTCTTTGGGTATTAACAGTTCGGCCGCTTAGCCAAACTTAACCGGACTCACCAGCCTTTGATCCGAAACCGGCGTGCATCTTTTAGATACTGTCGTACTTTGCCGCGCTCGCTCGCAACGTGAGGGAGAAGGAATGGCTGACGAGTCTGTTTGAAAACTAATTGATCGTAGGTTTTTCGTGCTGCACATTAGATAGTTGGACGGACTCATACTGGACACTCTGCAGCACTTGCGCCACTTTCCGCACAATTCAATAAAGCGAGGCGCAAATGCAGTTTAGAGATAGGGTAGCCATCGCGTTAGGCGATGATGGAGTTGCGCAGGTCCGGCTGACCCGAGCAGACAAGATGAACGCACTCGATCCGGACATGTTCGAAGCGATTATCGAGGCCGGCCAGGCTCTTCATAAAATGAAAGGCCTTAGGGTTGTTGTACTTTCCGGCGAAGGTCGCGCATTTTGCGCAGGCCTTGATCTTTCTAACTTTGCTCGCAAGCCATCGCCGGATGAGCCAGAGTTGACTGATCGTACGCATGGCAATGCTAACCGACCACAGCAGGTCGCCATGCAATGGCGCAAGCTCCCTGTTCCCGTAATTGCTGCGGTTCATGGGGTATGCTTTGGAGGCGGCTTGCAGATTGCCAGCGGAGCGGACATCCGCATTGTTCATCCAGACACTCGTATGGCAATCATGGAATTGAAGTGGGGACTGGTCCCCGACATGGGAGGGTACGCTTTGTGGCGTGGATTGGTGCGCGATGATGTGCTGCGTGAATTGGTTTATACCAATCGCGAATTTAGCGGAACAGAGGCGCAGGGATTTGGTCTGGCCACGCATATCGATAGCGATCCGCTCGAAAAAGCTACTGCGCTCGCGGACGAAATTGCCAATCGCAACCCGCATGCGATCCGTGCTGCAAAACGGCTTCATGCCGGGATGGTTGAACTCGGTACTGACGCAATACTCATGGAAGAAAGCCTAGAGCAGCACGCGATCAAGCGCTCTAAGAATCAGGTAGAGGCGGTCATGGCCGGAATGGAAAAGCGCACACCGAAATTTGAGGATGTTTAAGAGGGCGGCGAACTCTTATCCGAAGATCGCAACCGATTGCAGACCGTCGATAACCTGCTGACCTTCGCTGTTCCAAAGCCGCAAGCGTTCAGATGAATACCCATTGTTGGCGTGCTGACTGGCGTTCTCCGACACCCACCAGCCATCTTCAGTCTGCGGATTGGTTTCCAGCAGATTGAATGACCAGTTGATTGAACTGATCGGACCCTGCCGCTGCATCGCCCGCATCGCACCAGGAGGCAATACATCGCCCAGCAAGATAAGCTCGCTGATAGGATCCAGTTCTTCGCGATTCTTGAGCCGGGCCCAGCGTCTGACAACCGGTTCGCCTGGTCCACTCACATTCTGCGCTCGGCGAATCTCGAAATTGTTGCGAAGGAAGTTGGGTCCCTTGTCCGACATCACGTCTTCGCTTTCTTCCGCAGGGGGTGGAAAGTCAGACGGTTTCCTGGTCGGGTAGAGCGCATTTGGCTTCCTTGGCTCAGCAAAAAGAAAGAACGCCGTAAGCGCCAAAGCGCCATCCTGATAGAGTTCGCTTCGCAATTGCGTGACGCTGCGCCCTTGTCGTACGATCTCTGCTTGAAGTTCCACTCTACCTCCAACAGGAGCAACAAAGCCGACTTGTGCTGCTCTCAGCGGTGGTAGATCGGTGAAAGCGCGAATTGCATAAGTGTAGGCAATTAGTGCCGAAGCACCGCCATAGAGCGTACGCCCCTGCATCCAGTTTTCAGCATCGGGCAAATCAATCACCGCGGTTTGACCGGTGATCGGGGCAAGAAACGATTGGACAGACATGGTGAGCTTCCTGTCGGCTTTGCCTGCGTTCGTCCAGCCTGACCTAACGTCACCTATCAATATGATTGCCAATATGTTCGCGAATCGCTAGTTGGCCGCGTCCGCGCCCGAAAGGGTTGGGATGAGGCCCGATGGCGGAGTGGTGACGCAGAGGACTGCAAATCCTTGTACGCCGGTTCGATTCCGGCTCGGGCCTCCACATCTCAAACGCGAGAATGTGCCGCTTTAGCTCAGTTGGTAGAGCACATCATTCGTAATGATGGGGTCACGTGTTCGAGTCACGTAAGCGGCACCACCTATTATTTTCTTTTATATCAATACCTTATAGAAGGTTCGGTGAACTGGTATTGTCCCGACAATTCCGGCGCTTGTCGTGCTCGCCTTCTGTAACCGGGTGCCTGGAAGCGTCTCTGACACCGCCAGTCTGCGCAAATCTCCAGGCGGTTCTCTAACCCCCGAAAACCCAGCCACCAGTTGCAGATTCATTTTTAGAGGTATCGGGCTCAGGAGAACTCGAGAAACTCGCGCTGCTCAGACCATTTCAGAGGTAGCTGTGCTGCGCGAAGAAGTCTTCGCCCGGTCAGCCCGGCCGGGTGCCGGCCTTCGACTATCGCGGAGATGATGTCAGGAGCGAGCCAGCTGATTCTCAGAAGCTGCCAGAGATATCGCTTGCTGTAGCCTGCAACGCCTGGATCTTCGGTGCCCTTGAGTACCATCCGCTGGGCCGCCATGGCCTGAGCGACCAGCCTCATCAGGGCCGGATCAGGCGCGGAACTTGTGTTGGAGCCTTCTGGCGGAATTGCCAGCCTCTTCTCCGGGCCGTGAGTGACGATCCGTGCAGGAAGTGATAGTTCGTTTTTCCCACATTTGTCCAAGATACGAAGAGCTTCGGCACCCAGCTCGAACCTCATATCAAGATCGAGGAGCGCCTGACGTTGTTCAAAGATGGTCTGGCTTCCAAGCCGGTCCGCCAGTGCCTTTCGAGCAACGATGTCGTCGGCTTCATCGCTGCTAGCGCTTTGCAGCCACTGGCCGAAGAGCCGGATCGCAGCACGATCAAGGTCGCCAGCAGGCACACGCCAGGGCGCCGCGGTCTTCTCGCCAGGTTTGTAGCGGGTCACATAGTAGCGATAGCGTCTGCTCCCTTTCGCCGAATGCTCCGGTGTCATGGGTCGCCCATCCGGATCAGTGATAAGAGACGTCAGCAGGCTCGGGTTCTTCGCTTTCCTGCCCAGCCTCCATTCCTGACCGTTCTCCTTGAAGATCTGCTGTACCTGCTCGAAGAGTTCGACCGGGATGATCGCCTCGTGTTCGCCGTCGTATATCTGATCTTTGTGTTTGACCCGGCCAGTGTAGAGCGGGTTTTTTAGGAAGTTCCCGAGCATGCCCTTGCCGAACGGTATGCCTCCGACGATCTTGCCGCTCCTATATGTCCTCTGCTTGGTGCGAACACCTTTAGCTGCCAGATCCTCGACCAGCTTCGGCATTGATCGAAGTTCGACATAACGGCCAAAGATCATGCGAACGGTCTTCGCTTCGGAAGGCTCGATGACTAGTTTGCGGTCTTCCAGCCGATATCCGAGCGGGACCGGTCCACCCATCCACATGCCCTTTTGCTTTGATGCCGCGATCTTGTCCCTGATCCGCTCTCCGGTGACCTCGCGTTCGAACTGGGCGAAGGACAACAGGACATTGAGTGTCAGGCGCCCCATTGAGTTTGTTGTATTGAACGCCTGAGTGACACTGACAAAGGAAGCTCCCTTCTCATCGAGGATCTCGACGATCTTTGCGAAATCGGCGAGGCTTCGGGTCAGACGGTCGACCTTGTAGACCACGATGACATCGACCTTGCCGGCCTCGATATCTGCCAGCAGCTGTCCGAGCGCTGGACGATCCATGTTGCCGCCTGACCAGCCGCCGTCATCATAGAGCTCGCAAACCTGTTCCCAGCCTTCGGCTGCCTGGCTCAGGATAAAGGCAGCACAGGCCTCTCGTTGCGCATCGAGGCTGTTGAAGTCCTGCTCCAGACCTTCCTCGGTGGACTTACGGGTATAGATCGCGCAGCGCTTCTTCTCAGCCATTGGTGTTGGCCCGAGGTTTGGCTGATCTTTGTCTCTTCAATCCAAAGAAGCGCGGGCCAGACCAATGCGCTCCGGTAATGGCTCGAGCGATCTGCGAAAGGCTTTCGTAATGACGCCCCTCATGCTCGAAGCCATTATCAAGCACGAGCACGTGATAGGTCTTGCCATGCCATTCTCTGACCAGCCTTGTCCCGGGTTTGATCGCAAGATCACGGGGTGAGGCGACTGAGCCTGTCCGCGCGAGCTGCTCCTGCGCCTTCTCGACCGCCTTCCGCGTTGAAGTCGTCAGGCCGCCGTTAATACGAGCCTGGACCCGCCAGGCCAGCCCACGGCGAAGCAGGTCGGGTCCAATTTCCGGTGCAGGCTTCCTGAAATGTTCACGCCATGCGGCGCGAAGCTCTGGTGGAGACATGGTCATCAGGTCATCGATGTTCAGGCCCTGCATGATCTGGCCTCCGCCGCGATCCTGTAGGCCAGCTGACCATCCGATCGGGTTTGCTTTAGGATCGCGGTACCTTTCCTGCGCACTCCGCTCAGGAAGGCACGGCAACTATGCGGCTTCCAGCATGTCGCGCTCTCGATCTCGGCAAGGGTCGCGCCATTCTTTCGGCGCAGCATGCGATTGACGGTAGCAGATTTGGTCTTGCGGGCGGTCGTCTTCTTCGTGGTCATTACGGGTCTCCTGTGCGGGCCGGACCATCCGGCCTTGCACTGACCCGAGCCGCTGAACCACGAGGCTCGAGCGGCGACTTACTAGCGACAACAATGCTCAGCTTGTCGCGCTAGTCCAGTCGTTTATGGAGTATCGTTTTCAGGGCGATTTCAGTGTGTCGGCCACTTTATATGGATACAGATCACCGTCCACTGTACGCGGTGTCCAACGCTCCGGGTCATGGTTTGCCTCCGCATAGGCAATCAGATTGCGACAATGTGACGCATAGCTCCCCGTCGGCCCGCCATTCCTTTGTGGCGCCTTGAACATGCCCTCTTGCTTCCGCTCGCGCAGCGCTGCCGTCACCCGGGAATCCAGTAAGGGGAATGCATTGGGAGCATGGAAATGGAGATATTTGGAGCAGAATGAATTACGATGACCGATCCTGGCCTTGCTGTTTTCTTTCAGGAATTGGACGATGATTGGACTTGTAACGGTTTTGTGCCGGTCACCTATCTCACTATGCCACTTTGGCTTCGAATGCGAGCGGGCTGATGCCACCCAGATATGAATGGCGCCTCCGGGTGTTGTAGAAGCCATTAATGTACTGGAAGATGGCAGCCTCCGCCTGACGCCTGGTTGGCCATTTCTGCCGCCAGATCAGTTCTGCCTTCAGGGATTTGAAGAACGTCTCGACCGCGAAGTCGTCATAGCAATTGCCTTTGCCGCTCATCGATGGACGCATGGCCTTAGGCAAGAAAGATCAGAAAGAATCGTCAAGAAGGCGGCGTAATCCTGATCTTGGTTGCGGATCCCCGGAAACTCTGCAAATCATTCTGTCAGGAGGACCGGATGTCGGCTATCAAGTATTTCAGAGTAAAGAGTTTTGATAGAGCATTGAAAAAGGCAAAACTTGGTGGGCAATCAAGAAAGATAGCCCAGAAGGTAAGCGCTGTTATTGGTTCAATTGAAGATAAGGATCCATTCGCCGGGCTTACCACGACCAATCACGGAGAGAACCGGATCCCCAAATGCGTAAAGTACGACCTCGGGTCTGGCTGGAGGCTGGTCACCGTTCAGGACGGTCGCACGTGTGGCTTTATCTTTGTCGGCGATCATGACGCAGTCGACCGGTTTCTTGACGAGAACAGGGGGCAGAGGTTCGCGTACGACAGCAAAGGGTCACTTGTAGAGGTGCCGGGCGCCCGACCTGTCAGGCAGGGCGGCGCGTCCAAATGGGCCGATCATGACAGTCACCGGCGATTGACGCAGCTCCTTGGCGGTGAAGAAGACTTTGTATTGGAGGGCGTGCCGATCAAGGCGTTGCGGCAGATCGACGACTTGACGAAGTACTCCACGGGACCTGAAATCGAAGCCGCGGTAGCGGCAATAGCTGAAGATGGCAGGAGATCGTTCGTCTATGACGTCCTCTCGCTCATCTGTACGGGTGATGAAGATGGTTGGACGAAACGAATCGCCTACGAAAAAGGCGAGATCGTGGATGAAGAACATCTGGCAAGCGATCAGGAAATCACGATCAAGGATGGTGATGAAATCCGTTCAATCCGTGTCGGCTCGCCAGAGTACGAACGCTATATGGCGGTGCTTGAACGCGAGAGTCCCTGGCATGACTGGTTCCTGTATCTCCATCCCGAGCAGGAAAAGATTGTACTGAGGGACTACGACGGCTCGTCTCAGCTTTCGGGTGTGTCCGGATCCGGGAAGACCTGTGTGCTTGTTCGGAGAGCTGAGCGATTGGCAGAAGACCCTCGATCCAGCGTACTGATCCTGACCTTGAACCGTAGCCTAGCGGGCTTGCTGCAGAGGCTAGTAGATGCATCGGCGAGCGAAGCCTTGGCTTCACGCATCAAGGTCTCCTCCTTCTTCGACCTTGCCAAGGACATCCTGGTCTCGTTCGATCCAGAACTCGAGAGTTCACTTGAAGAAAGCACATGGAAGCTTGCAGAGCATGTTGATGAGGTCTTCAGGGAGTATTTTCGTCGATGGCTGAATAATGAGGATGCAAGGGTTCTCGAAACCCTTCGCAGGCAACTTTCAGCGAGAAATATAGATGCCGAGGAGTATCTCCGAGAGGAGTTCGACTGGATCCGCTCCGCGCTGCCTGTCGATCGAAGAGACGAGTATCTCAACGTTGAGCGAACAGGACGCCGGGTTCCGATCGTTGAGGATCGGAGAAAGGAAGTCCTCGAAGGCCTGAAACTCTGGGAAAAGAAAATGCGAGATGTCGGAGTAGTGGATTATCTGGCTCTGACGAACCGACTTCATCGACACATCGATAAGTTGAAGCCTGCGTACTCTCATATACTTATCGACGAAGCTCAGGATTTTGGAACAACAGAGCTTTCGATCATCAGAAGACTGGTGAAGCCGGGTTCTAACGACCTATTCCTATGTGGTGATATTGCTCAGACTGTTTTGCCAAAGCACAGGTCTCTTTCAAGTGCTGGCATCAAGATCGGAAACCGCGATAGAATTTATCAGAACTACCGTAACAGCAGAGAAATTCTCACTGCAGCTTATGCTCTGTTGATCAACAATCTCGATGAGAACCTTTTCGAGGACGAGGGTCTGGAATTGCTTGATCCGAAGTTTGCAAACTTCTCTGGTTCGGCGCCAATGGCGCTTTGCGCAGAAAGTCTCGAAGAAGAAATCGCCTATGCTCTACAGTATGTTAACGAGCGGCTGGCTCGGGGTGTTGGATCGATCTGTATTGCATTCGCTGGATTTACCGCGAGGGATGTGCAGCATTTTGCAAAGCAGTGTGGGGTGACCGCGTTAAGCGGGCTGTATGATCCGGCTGAGAGCGGACTAGTATTTTCTGATCTGGAGCAGACCAAGGGATACGAATTCGATGAGCTCTTGATTGTTAACTGCAGTGAAGGGCAGATCCCGGCTCGTGGCGCGCCTGAGGAAGAGGCTTTCAGGCAAGGCTGCAAACTTTATGTCGCTATGACGCGCGCTCGAAGAGCGTTGATACTTTCATTCAATGGTGCGGCCAGCCCATGGCTTGAGGCTGTATCTGATACGATCGGCGTAGACAGCTGGTCCGAGTTGCTCGATCTTGAGTCAATTTGGGCATACGGTGTTCCCCAGATTTTGCCTGAAGCCAATCCTGATATCGTTGAGGAACTGGATCTCTCTTGCCTTGCTGGTCAGGATTACCTTTTTACCGCATACGCCCTAGGTCTTTCAAATGAGGCTCAAGAGAAGCTCATCGAGCTTGTAGATGGTCGCGGCGCGAAAGACTCGAATGGAAGGCGAATTCGCTGGAAGTCGATAGGGGCATTGGCCGAAGACCTGGGTCGGAACCGTCAGTCCGATAACTACTTTGGACCAAAGGTCAGCGAGGAAATCAGAGACAATCTCGCATTGGCGCTACCGGATTTGGACCTTTATCCGTCCCTCTGGGTCCGGAAAGACGGGCGTTTGACTGTCCTAGAGTAGCCTTTCGCACAAACCCGAGTCATCGACATATAACTAGAAGAGCAGGACTGAAAAATGGGACATTGCCCGCGTTCAGGGATCAACAGATTACTATCAATTCATCCCTACTGCCTTTGATCCATGACAGAGATTCCTGAACATCCGCCTTCAGACCAACTAGCGCGAGTGAAAGTTTTTCTTCCGGCATACTCATCAACCGCCTGCCAGTTGCGTCCTTTCCAGATTTGGCAGCTTCCAGAACAGAATAGGAGTTCTCCGAGGCGTAGTTCAAGAACTGTTCTGTAAGGAACAAGGTGTCGCGCTGCCTGTCGGATAGATCCTCGAACCCGAGAAAAGTCCTCATTACTGCAACTGGCAGGTTAATGATTTCCTCCTCTTCCGGATCCTGCTCGACCGCCGCGCCAAACCAATCGACAATATTAAAAGAGGCCTTTCCAAAACCAGTGATCTGCTGACCATTAATCCGAAACTTGATTCCAAGCGCGGGATTGAATCTGTTAATCATGGCCTTCTGCATCTGGAATATTCCAAGCCCTCCCATAAGTGGAACGGCGAAACCGATCGTCCCAGAGGCAGCATCGCGCCGCCATAAACTGTGCACGACAAGCTTGAACAAATTCCGGAGCAACTCGCTCCAACATTTGGCTACTAACGATGGAAATTCCTGAAACGCGCACCCACCCGTCCTTTCGTAAAGTCTCAGCAGCGCATGATATGAAAGAAATACCGAGCTTGGCATTGCGTCCACGATTGCTTTGCCTCGCCGGATCTTCTGGTCCCAGATATGACAGGTGAGCAAACCCTCCTCCCATTCCGATGTTGAGCTATCGGAGGCACTCTCAAAATGCTTGTTCACCGTGGCATACGGCAGTGAGGCGATTAGCTTCCTACTTGGTCCGAGCACGTTCTTTCCGTCAGACTGCGCGGTGTCCCATCCATAAGGATCACAGAAGCGCAGAAATTCGTCACAGTATAGTTGGCAACGCCATTTGCGTGGCAACCCTCGCGCGTAATCCTCGACTCGGTATCTGCCTGAATCGTTAAAGCCCAGTAGAGACCAACGTTCCACACTGCGTAGATAGCCCTTGACCGTATACCGAGCTCCAAGCCTGCCCCCTACTTCGGTCATTCGTGCACCATTTTTGCCCAGCCTTCTATCAAGATTCACTCGATTGCCGCGATCTTAATCCATAATTAAAAACACAGAGTAATTAACAATGGTGATCATGACCCCCGTCTCAGCTTCTTTCAGCAACCGATAATCTGCTCCTCTGAAAGCCTCGTTCTCTTCATCTCGTCTGTTCTTATATCAGGGCCAGATTTCTGCACGAAACAAAAAAGAACGGGAAATCACGTATCCTGTAGTTGACCCTGCGATGAATTCGATTCAAACCGGCTTCACCGGAGGTAACGCATTCATGGAATTCAGCACGCTTGTCCGCGAAAAGCGCCAGATGCTCGGCCTTTCACAGAAGGAGTTTTCGGATCTTCTGGGCCTTAATGAAAGTGGCGAACGGACGGTACGCGGATGGGAACTAGGCGAGCATAGCCCTGCTCCGTCGAGACAGGCGCAGATTGCGTCGCTTCCTGATAATGCACCTTTCAGCAGCGACGAGACAGGCGAGTTCAGGTTCATTGACCTTTTTGCCGGAATCGGGGGAATCCGGCTGGGCTTCCAGCAGGTTGGCGGCGAGTGTGTATTCACTTCCGAATGGGACAAGTTTTCAAAGAAGACATACGCCGCCAACTTCGCTGAAGTACCCTATGGCGATATCACAAAGATCCCTGCATCCCAGATCCCCGATCATGACGTGTTGCTGGCAGGCTTTCCCTGTCAGGCATTCTCTCGGGCAGGTCTTCGGAAAGGCTTTCAGGATACGCGCGGAACCATGTTCTTCGAGATCCAGCGCATTCTTGCCGAAAAGCGCCCTGCCGCATTTCTACTTGAGAACGTCAAGCAGCTGAGAGGGCATGACGGTGGTAACACCCTCTCCACAATTCTCGACATTCTCAATGGCAACACCTGCACGGACATTCCGGAAAGCGTTCCTATGTCGGCCGACGCACGCGCAAGTCTCGGCATCCCGCTCGATTACGAAACCTCATATGCTGTCCTGACCGCCACCGACTTCGGCGTGCCGCAGAAGCGTGAGCGGATCTATATTATCGGTTTCTCGCGCAGCCGCTTCCCCGATATCTCGATGGATGGTTTCTTCGATGACCTGCCCGGCCGGACCGAAGCCCCCCTGCTCGGCGAGGTCCTTGAAGACAACAGGTCTGTGCCCGAAAACTACACCATATCTGACAGGTTGCTGCAGGGTCATATCCGCCGGCGCGTGGAGCATGCCAGGAAAGGCAACGGCTTCGGCTTTTCCGTATTCAATCGCGAGAGCCCGTACTGCAACACTATCAGTGCACGATATTACAAGGACGGAAGCGAGGTCCTGATTGACCAGACCGACATCGGAAGAAACCCGCGTAAACTGACGCCGCGTGAATGCGCCCGCATCCAGGGCTTTCCGGAGGAGTTCGTGGTCGATGCCGTTTCATCTTCCCAGGCATACCGCCAGTTCGGAAATTCGGTTTCGGTGCCTGTGATTGCCAGCCTCGCCCAACGCATGAAGGAATGGGCAGGCGGCAGTCTGGGAGGCTGAGAAAGACTCTTGGTTGACATTGTCGACAGGGAGACAAGGAGCCGGATGATGTCCGGCATCCGGGGAAAGGATACGAAACCCGAAATTGTCGTGCGGAAACTGCTCCACAGTCAGGGTTTCCGCTTCCGGCTTCACCGAAAAGACCTGCCCGGTCGCCCTGACATTGTCCTGCCTAAATACCGGACAGCTGTTTTCATCAACGGCTGCTACTGGCATGGACACGAAGACTGCCACCTCTTCCGGATACCAAAAAGCCGTCCGGACTTCTGGTCAGAGAAAATCGAAACTAATCGGAGCAGATACACCAGAAATCAGGCCGCACTCGCTGCATCGGGCTGGAAGATTGTCATTTTGTGGGAATGCGCAATCTCCAAATCGAAGCGGCTCGATCCGCACAAACTGATCGAAGAGATCAAAAATGCGATCACGTCGGATGCGCCGGTCTCGGAGATCAGAACGGATCCGGCCTGAGGTTGACCTCGGACGCATACTTGACTCAAATGTCGCGAGATCCGAGGATCGCTGCCGCTTAAGTTCGCGAGCTCAAGCTCCTGAAAGGAAGAGAGATTGGATCCGCAAGATATTCAACAGACCGTAGAATTCTTCAAAAAGGCAGCAGGTAGCTTCGAAGATGACAATTATGGTCTGACCACAGAGAGCTACGAGACGGCTTGGGGCATTAAGACCACTTCCGGCAAGTCGTTCAAACTTTCCAATCACGATGTCGCAAATGCGTTTCAGGACATCGTCGATAACTGGACAGAGTGGTCTCAAGCACGGCTTAATGTGAACAGTGCGAATCCCGACGACACGCTTCGGGACTTTTCCAAGGCTCATTTTTCTGCAGGCTCACACAAGGATCTTGCCGAAGTGCAGCGTCGCGGCTTCCTCCATCTAATCAACTCGATTGCCTTTGCGGCGGGTCACACCGGGACGTTTAACCGCAACGCCTGGGATTCCGCCCTGACCAAGGCAGACTATGATGAGGCGCTTTCGAAATTGCGTAAGGCGTCTTCAAGTTCAGAAGCGCTGTCAGGCATGTCTGCAACTCCGGCACCTAGGCCTTCAGCCGGTGCGCGCGAGACCGGCGGCGACAACATCCTTTTCTACGGCGCACCCGGTACCGGTAAAAGCCACGACGTATGGGAAAAGGTCGGGAACAGTCCTTCCTTTGCTACCGTCTTCCATCCTGACATGCAGAATAGCGACTTTGCAGGAACCCTGAAGCCGGGGGTCGATGAAAGTGGCAATCCCACTTATACCTTCCGCCCCGGACCGTTTGCGCGAGCAGTGGCGCATGCATGGAAAAACCGGGGCGAAAAGGTCTACCTTGTCATCGAGGAGCTCAACCGCGCGGTCGCAGCGGCCGTCTTCGGCGAGCTCTTCCAGCTGCTTGACCGAAAGCCCGACGGCACCGGACGTTACAAGGTGGACTTCCCTTCGCCCGAATTTGCCGACTGGTACGAAGCAGAAACCGGCGAGGCGCGCGACCGGCTATCACTACCCTCAAATCTCTGGATTCTGGCTACTATGAATTCGGCTGATCAGGGCGTTTATCCTCTCGACACTGCATTCCGCAGGCGGTGGCGGCAGTATTATCTCCCTATCGACTATGCGAAAGCACCAGATGCACCGGTAAAGATTGCAACTCCTTCCGGCACCAGATCAATCAGCTGGAGGACGTTTATCGAGGCACTGAACAACTATCTGTCAACGAAGCTGGAGATCGGGGAAGACCGCCTCGTTGGGCCAAGGTTCGTCGACAAGTATGACCTCAAGAACGAAAGAATACCTGGCAAGCTGCTTATCTACCTGTGGGACGATCTGCTCCGGCATCAGGGCCGGGTCGACCTTTTCGACGAAGACATAAAGACCTACGGGAAGCTGCATGAAAGAGAGATAGCGGGCAAACAGATCTTCTCCGACAAGTTCCTCGAAACTATCGCGGACGGCGCGGGAGAGGCGGACGTAAGCGGGGATGAACCGACGCCTTGACGATCCTGTTTCTTCCGGACCGTTATCCGAAAACGAAGCTTGCCAGCAGGCATCCCGAGGTCGCGTCTAACCTCCAAAAGGCATCCACCTCGATGATGGAAAACGGCCAGAAAACCGTTGCGTGGGTGGGTGTTGCACGAGCCGATGCAGAAAGTGCGGTTGTGTTTCTCCCGCACGGATCACCTGCCGGAGCGCCGGAAAGGGAAGCCTTTGCGAGGGACCTTATGAAAGCGATTGTGCGGTTCGCCCGCGAACATGCACGCGCTGGAGAGGGGGGCGATAACGAAAGTACAACACAGACAGCACTTCTCGCCGAACTCGCCATGGATTTCAGAGACTTCGGGCTCTATTCGACAAGGGAAAAGATACGGGGCCGACGCGATGGCAAGCCCGATTGGGCTCGGACCGTAAAATCAGGGGCCGCTTTCCCGGCCTCCAACGGGGCGCCTGTCTATTTCGACATCGCGACTTCGCGCTACTCGTCATTTGCTACGAATGTGGTAGCGCGAATCCAGGCAGCAGTGATCAGCGAGATCAACGAACTTCATGGCTGGTGGGTCGGGCATTATTTCGGCGCCCGCGAGGTTCCCCGGGCAGCGCCGGACACCGTCTGGCCGAGAAAGATCTGGCCCCGGTTGCTCCGCCTCGCCCGACGTGAGCTCTTCCAGTCGAGGGCAGTGAACCTTGTCCGCATGCTGCTTGATTACCTTGAAGGCTCCATGGAAACCGGCGACGGAAGGGTTGTCTGCGGCGTATCGGATTTCTCGACAATGTGGGAGACAATGCTCCGCGACACGCTCGACGGGGTGGAGGCTCACTGGAACAGTTATCTTCCAGGACCTGTTTACATGAATGCATGGGGTCACGGCGACGAAGCGGGCCGCATGGAGCTGGATATCGTTGTACGCAAAGGCGATCGGATCGTGATTCTGGACGCGAAATATTATCGCGCTGATTCATCAACCTTCGTACCCGGCGTACAGGATATCTCGAAGCAGATAATATACCAGAGGGCAGTGGAAAGCACCGGACGGGTCGCGAAAGACCGGATCACAAACGCATTCATCTTTCCTGCAGAAACTACCTGTCGCAATCCTTACAAGGCCATCAGGTTCTTTCTGCCAGATGGTTCGCCAGCCAGCGGATTTCCGCCGGTCGAGTGTCAGTTTGTGTCGGTACCCGAGGTTGTGACTGCCTATGCCAGCCGTGGGAAGCTTGCAGACCAGTCGTGGCTTCCAGCGCTCTACTCGATTCCTGCGATCGCATCCTGACGGAGCTCACGGAGCCGGAGCTGCAAGCATGGACCGAGCCGGTGAGAACGACAAGTAGACAGATAATAGCGGCTCAGAACAGGCAAACCGTCGATAGCGAACTCCACGAGACGGGCGTTCGACTTCGGAGAGTGCAATGACGGCCTCTGCAAGTCTATGATCAGTACCAAGCAAAGTTGTCGCAGAGAGCTCGGACTGCCCTAACCGCTATATCTTACCAGAGTGCCAGCGACTCATTTCAATGAGAACACATTAAATGCGTTTCCAGCCAATGCGATCTCACGACCACGCTCTTTGATCATTCTGTGACATTGCCTGCTCAAAACGCTGCAAAATTTCCGAAAATAATATCGAAATTAGCACCTCTTGCTCATCATATATGACGTATGTTGACAACATTTGTAATATGTGTATTATTTAAGTGGTCCAAGAGCGGTTGAAGGCAATATATATTTATATATTGCGTTCAACCATAACAAAGGGGTGTCTGTTCCCTTCTTGCAGGCACCCCTCATAACAAAAGTAGAATATTATGAGTAAGCGTGAAAAGTTCGTCAGATTGGCAGAATCCAGGGTCAACAAGGCGCTCAAAGACATCCAGCTGATCGGCAATCTGTCGAACAGAAGTGCGTATGATTTCGACGAAAAAGATCTCCGGAAGATATTCGGTGCCCTTCAGAAGGCACTCGAGGGCGCAAGAACGAGATTCGATCGTACGTCAGAAGCAAGCCAGAACGAGTTCCGGCTCTAACAAAACCAGCAGAGGCACGACTTAATGAACCCGAGATTGGTATTTTTGAAGAATGAGGCGGGTGAGGCCGAAGGGCTGAACGACCCCGGCATCGAAACCTTTCGCGACAGCCCGTACTCCTCGGTTGCACGCGAGACCGGACAAAACACGCGGGACGTGCGAGCGGATACTTCGAAGCCCGTGAGGATGGCATTCCGGAAGATCGACGTGCCAACCTCCGAGTTTCCCGATATCGAGAGCTATAGGGCGGCTGTGAAAACCTGCCTCGACCTCGCCAAAAGGTCCTCCGATACGAAAGAGCTCAGCTTTTTCCGCCAGGCCCGTCGGGTACTCGAAAAGGATACTATCGCGGTTCTGGAAATATCGGACTATAACACGCACGGGTTGAGAGGGCCGTGCACTGACGGCACGCCCTTTCACGCACTTGTCAAAGCCACCGGCGTCAGTGCCAAGGATATGGAAACTTCCGGCGGCTCGTTCGGGATCGGCAAGAATGCTGTTTATGCAGCTTCCGATCTGCAGACTGCATTCTATTCGACAGTCTATACTGAAAACGGATCATCAAGATTCCTGTGCCAGGGAAAGACGAGGTTCCGCTCTTTTGTCGCCGGTGACGGCACGGCTCATCGAAGCATCGGCTATTGGGGCGACCCTCAGGGCTTCCAACCGATAGGAGATCCAGCTGACGTGCCTGGCTGGATGCGTCGGGATGAAGTCGGAACATCGATTTTCTCTATTGCCATGCGCGACGCTAACGACTGGGAGGCAGAGCTCATAGCCTCCATTCTGATGAACTTCTTTGCCGCTATCCACCGCGAAGACATGGAATTCGAAGTCGGTTCGGAAACCATCAATGCGAGAACCCTCCTTTACAAGTTCGACGAGCCGAGGATCCAGCGGGCAGCCGAAAGAACCGGTAACAAGGAAGACTTCGATTTCGCACGCAACCTGTATGATTGCCTTCGCGAAGGCGAAGACATCTACAGTCTCGATTTCGATGTTGCGGGGGCAGGAAAGTTCAAGATCCGGCTCGGTGTTAAGGCCGGCCTGCCGCGGCGTATAGCATTCATCCGCAACGGCATGTTCATTACAGACAGTCTCGGAAGTTTCGGAGACAAGCTGCAACGCTTTCCGATGTTCCGAGAGTTTGCCGCGATCGTTGAACCGGCGGGGGAGAAAGAGAGCGTCTGGCTCAAGAGCCTCGAGAACCCGCGACATGACCAGCTCTCTCCGGACCGGCTGACGAATCCCGATGATCGTGAGGCAGCCCGCACAGCAGGCAGGGCGCTCGCGAAAGCAGTTCGCGAACAGATACGGTCGAAGGCAAAAAGCGAGGCAGGAGCGGAAACCGATCTCGACGAGCTCAGCGAATTCTTTGCCAACGAGGAGAAGGCCGAACCTGACGAGAAGGGCGACCGCGACCCTTATTCTTTCAAGGTAAAGAAACAGGTAAGGGTCAAGAAGGCGCGCAAGACCAAGCCGCCTGCGTCTAACCAATCCGGTGATAGAGGAGGTGGCAGCCAGGAAGGTGAAAACGAAGAGACCGGAGGAAGAGGCGGCACCGGTGCCGGTGAAGGTGATGGGACAGGTGGAAGCGGTAAGCGTTCGGTCAGGGTGGCGATGCCACTTCTCAATCCCCGCACCCTGATCCCTGACAGCAGCAATCTCGCCAAGCGGATCATAAAATTCACACCTGAGAAGTCTGGCCCGGCTCTATTGCAGTTCGAGGCCCTGGGTCTCAACCGGTCGGAGCCCCTTTCAGTCAAGGACGGGCAGCCTTCTGTCGTTTGCGAAGCAGGCAAACGGATGGAAGTCGAGGTGGAATTCGACGCAGCGTATACGGGGCCCATCGAGATCATAAGCTGGCAGGAGGAGAACAAGAATGAAGCTCAGTAATGACATGCTGTTCGCCCATCCGGTTCTCGCTCCGTACTCGGATGACTACAATGACGCATTGTTCGATTGCTCTTTCGAGGTCCTGCTCGATGACGAGACCGTCATCCTCCAGGTCGAACTGAAGCTGAACTGTGCCGACCTCGAGCGACTCGTAGATGAAGGAGCGGCCGGCACGGGCTTTTTTCTGATATGCCCGAGAACTTATTATAACAGCCAGATCGAGATGGCGCCGGGGAAAGCTACGCTCGACTACAAGGCGCAGAATTTCTTCGGCACTGTTATGCTGCAGCCGGTGGTTTGGTCAAAAGAGTCGCGAAAAGGCTGGACGTCCAGTTTGCTCCATGAGGAATACGGGCACGGAGTCGATCTGCCCGAGGCAAGTATTCTCGCGGTCGGTGAGGAGCAGAGATTTTCGGTCGACCGCGACCAGCTCAAACCGTTCGAAACCATATTCGCGCTCGCCGAATCCGACGAGGTTCCACCGGGTCAGTTCAAGGTTGATACCGGAGAAGCCAAGATCACCATATATGCGTGCAAGGAAACCAAGGCATCAATTGAAGAGATGCGAGGGGTTGGAGAGGCAGGTCGCTCTGTCATTCTCAACTCCATCTACTTGCCGGCCATAAGCGAAGTACTCAGACAGCTCGGTGATGGTGATGGACAACTTGCCAACCAGCCATGGTTCCGCATCTTTACGGCCAAGTGTGATGCAGCAGGGATAAATCCCGAAACATGTGTCCCGCTCGAGGCCGCACAACAACTGCTTAACTCTCCGTTCCTGAAAATTGACACGGTCAAGGAAGATCTGTTCTGATGAGTAAACTGAAACACGTTTCGGCAAACCTGCTCGAAAACCTTCGCTCCGACATCCCTTCCAATATCGGCCGCTATCAGGGTGAAGGGTTTGACGAATTCGCCAACGATCCGGGATGGGCAATCGAAAGAGATGTCGAAATCGATCTTGATGCTCTGGCCCAGCTCGACGGAAGCGAGCGTAGCGCTACCAGCGATCTCAAGAATTCCCGTATTATAATGAAAGCACTGGGAAATCTGACGCCCTCGCTGGCCAACGAGGAACAGATCTGGGTCAGGCTCTCGCATGTCGAAGCCTTCAAATACAGCCGCGACCGCTGGCTGACCGGTCAACCTGCAGATAAAGCCGAACAGAATATACGTATACACTTCTTTGCCCCGACCCAGACCGGTATCCGCGACGATCATGCACTGTCGCGTCTCTGGTGGAACGGCTTCATCGCGCAGCACTGCATGCCGGAGAACCCTGACAAGGCTCTGGAAATGTTGCTGAAGACGGCAGACATCAGATCCCAACTTGTTGAACGGATCTGGCTCATGGGGCGGCGCAAACTGGCGGCAGGTGTCTTCAGGGGAATGGACGAACACCCCGACATTCTTGCCAGCGAAGACAATTTTCGCGAATTCATGAAAACGCTGAACATGATGGGTGGCGGGATTGTATTCGAGGCGATGTCTCCGGACCGGATAGACGGTTTTATCGAGAAATGTGTCGAGCGCGCAGGCCTCGACGCAAGCGTCGCAGCCTAGTTGCGGCTTGGGTTAATATGTCCCTTCCGGAGCACACTATCCTAGGATGGCGGATGGGAATTCTCAGTTGAGCTTTGTCTTTTACGATACAGAGACTACCGGGATCGATACTGCGTTCGACCAGATCCTGCAGTTTGGCGCTATTCGAACAGACGCCGACCTTAACGAGATCGACCGTTTCGAAATACGCTGCCGTCTTCTACCCGAAATCGTGCCGTCTCCCGGCGCCATGCTGGTTACAGGAGTCAGTGCCAAGCAGCTGACCGACCCTTCACTGCCCTCGCACTACGAGATGGTATGCGAGATCAGGGCCAAACTCGGGAGCTGGTCACCGTCCATCTTCATCGGACACAATTCGCTCGGTTTTGACGAACATCTGCTGCGACAGGCGTTGTACAAGACACTGCACAGTCCGTACCTGACAAACACAAATGGCAACGGGCGGTCCGACAGCCTGAAAATGCTGCGGGCAGCTTCTGTTTTTGCTCCGGATGCAGTTGAAATTCCGGTCGGAAGCAACGGCAGGAAGGTGTTCAAACTCGACCAGCTTGCTCCGCTCAACGGGTTCGCGCACGAGAATGCACACGATGCGATGGCTGACGTCGAGGCTACGATCCACATGTGCCGGCTCGTCGCAGAGCGGGCTCCGGCACTATGGCAGAATTTCGTTCGCCTTGCCCACAAGCCCAGCGCTCTCGATTTTGCGCTGAATGAAGCAGCCTATTGTGTGACGGACTTCCACTACGGACAGAGCTACTCCCGCCCTGTGTCGCCAATAGGTACAAACCCCGATAACGGGTCGGAGGTACTGGTTTTCGATCTTTCGGTAGATCCGGCAGAACTCGCACAGCTTGACGACGAGCAGCTTGGCAAGAGGCTGGACAAAAGCCCCAGGCCCGTTCGCAGTATCCGGGCCAATACGGCTCCCGTTCTGAACGAGCTTGCAGACGCCCCTGAAGACATCCGGTCAGGCTGGCCCGAGCCGGAGGAAGTCGAGGAGAGAGCTGGCCTTATTTCAGCAGATAAGGCGCTGCGTGAACGGCTTGTCGCGACAACTCTCGAGAAGCGCGAACCCTTCCCGGCTGCAGAATACATCGAGCAGCGGATTTATGACGGGTTTCCTTCCTGGAACGACAATCAACTCATGGAACGTTTTCACCAGGCCGACTGGCCCGAACGCATCTCGATTCTATCCCGGTTCGAAGACGAACGGCTGAAAGCACTGGCCCGCAGGCTTGCCTACAGCGAGGCTCCCGCTCTGATGACAGATACGGACCGGCGTGATCAGGAGCTGGAAATCGCAGGGAGGCTGGTCGCGGCGCAGGACGATGTTCCGTGGACGACAATCGCGGGGGCTCTCGCGGAAGCCGGGAACAAGCTCAAGGAAGCAGATCCGGAGACTTCCGTGTTTATCGAGGAACACATAGACCTGCTCAAACAAAGGCAGCAGTGGGCTGTCGAGGTCCAGGGCTGATAGCCAAGGGTCAGAGCTTTTAAGGCCGGCCCAAAAATTTCGTGCAGCAGACACGCGGATCAACGGGAGTAAATAGCCGGCCAAGGCTGGTTGTCGAAGCTTGGTCTTTCACGCTACGTTATCGTGCTAGACGTGAGAAGCAATGCTCTGGAGAGCCGTAAGAAAGTCAGGAGATAGATGAATGTCGGCCGATCATCATATCGTACAGGATATACTTAGCCGTGGTCCATTCTCGATACAGCCAGCTCCGCCTCTTCCGGCGGGCAAAAAAATATCTCACGATCCCCCACTGATCACGCTTCCGGAAATACCCGATGATAGCATCGAGGTCGGGCCTGGAGATATTATCACGTTTCCCAGAGAAGATCTCGAGGATGCAGCAGCCGGGCCACAAACGATGCCACCACCCAACAGTCTTGATGCTTGGGCCTGGTATGCGCCGTTTCATTTCTACCGAGCTGATGCGTGGGGTATCTACATTAGGGAGTCGGGCCTTTTTGAACTCGCTTCTCGGCTTGTTAGACGAGCACAGGGTACGGTTTCGACCAAGAAATTGGAGCATGTCGCTTACTATCTTTTACTGGATCACGAACTTTTTCACCACACGGTCGAGGTTGCTTGCACAAGATTGCAATATCCTCTTCTCGCGGCCGGTGGAGCGCCTTTGTACCCCTCTTATTTCAACTGCGGATATGCATCAGTCCACGAGGAGATGTTGGCAAACGCCAATGCTGTAAGGAGAATTGGTGGAGCGGGTCTTAGCTGTCCTCTAAGATCGGCCGCTATTGCTGAATTGGTATCCCACCCCAGACCATACTGCGATTTCCAAGCATATCTTGCCGACAGGAAGTATGTCTCCGGAAAAAGAGTGCTTCTGGCACGCATGCTCGACGCTGCAGGCTTGAGGCATTTGCCGTTATACCACAACGCGCGCGAACTTCCATTAAGGCAATCGGCATACTTCCCATCATTGTTGTGGGAAAATAGCCTTTGCCCTGTACGGATTGTCCCCGATCTTGGAAAAATGAGGCTCAATTAAAGGGCTCACGGGCTCTTTCTAATTCTCCGCCGTCATCGCATAGTGTCCAATGCTCGCTCAGATCAGTGCACCTCATGTCCGGCGATCATTCCAAACTTCTTTAAGCTTTTCCAGTCGGTCCCGATGCCCAAACCCGCGGCCGAGCATTCCTGTCGTGATCTCCAAACCATGCGCATCGATGGCTGCACTTAAAACATTGGGCGCGTAGATGCCCGGCTCACCCCATTCAGGTTGCGTGGGCTTTATTATTTGGTCGTATAGACGCATCGAACCATCAGACAACTCTTCTGCATCAAGGCCGGCGTTGGTCATGTACTCTACCATACCGCTACAGTAAAAAGTCGTGTGCGCCCCGCATTCCTCGATCTCCTTGATGAAGGCGGCCTTCTGCTCTGGTGTCAGGTTCCACCCGACGGGCTGTTCTCCGATTAACTCATCTACGAATTTAGGTAGCATCTCTCCTGCCTCGCCGACATGGCACGTGTCGAAGCGATGACTGCCGTCCGCTAGTTCGGTGTTGAACTGATGGGCCACAGCCCCGGCATCCTTGGCAAACATCACAAACTGAGACGCGGGGTAGACAGCGCCTGATGTGCCCACGGCCAGAAACAAATCACATGCCATCAAAGCCTCATGGATACGCTCCATCTGGTAAGGCATCTCACCGAAGAACACGATATCAGGACGCAAATAACCTCGCTTGCAGAAGCCGCAGCGCTCAAACTCACCCATCGGTAATTGCCAAGGCGTGCGACCCCCGCAATCTTCGCACAGTGCCGACTTCAATTCTCCGTGCATATGGATCAGATTGTGGGAACCGGCACGCTCGTGCAAGTCATCGACGTTCTGTGTGACGAGAAGAAAGTCACCCTTCTTCTGGCTTTTCCAATGCCTCTCCAGCTTGGCCAGCGCCGCATGGGCAGCGTTTGGCTTTGCGAGCCTTAGGTCTGACCTGCGCTCGTCGTAAAAGCGATGCACCAGTTTCCTGTTCTTGCTCAAAGCATCAGGCGTACAGACATCCTCAATGCGGTGGCCTTCCCATAAACCACCTTCGCCCCTGAAGGTAGCAAGTCCGCTTTCAGCGGAGATGCCCGCACCAGTTAGTACGAGGATGTTTTTCCTGCCAGCCATATAGGCAAGATGACCCACCTTCAGTTGTCAAACAAGGGTCTTGAAATGAAGATGATCTTTGTAGAATGTATTATTGTAAATTTCGAGGGGGAATTGAATGGCTCGTCTCCGTTCTATGATATTTGGGCTGCCTATGTGCATCGCCATTTCCGCCTGCGCTAACACCTATGGTCAGCCGAAAAACGCTCCTGAGCCAGCGTATATGGCACCTGATATACAGGGGCTCGAACTGGACTTCGACATTGACAAGCAGGACTTACGAACCATTCCCGGTACCAGCTCAGAGCTTTTATCCGGCATTGGATTTATTACAAACAATGACTCGACCGTTCGAGAGGTCCCCACAATCCTGCTTGTCATGTTGGACAAGCGACAAAAGATCATTTTTTCTCAGGATATTGTACCATACGAAAAGGTAATCGCGCCGGGGGAAACTATTGAGGTAACCTATCTTGCCAAAGGCTTCCCTACTGATGCCGAAACACTCGAGTTTAGTTGGAAGCCTTGAGCTAGATATTAGGCAGGAGTGAAGTGAGGGTTTAATTCATACCCTCCAGTAAATCATCAATAGGCATTGCAAACCAGTTAAAACCGGCCTCTGCATCGCCCTCGACGAATGCCGCGCCGGCGGGTCGAGCCTCAAAGTGTAGCCTGATCTCGCAGTATCCCTCCTTGCCGCCGCACGGTGCGCGGATCTCAAACTCGTCCGTGGGGCCATACTTGATGATGAACTCGTGCGTGCCCTGCGGCCAAGACCCTGTCCATTCTCTGAAACGCCGCGCATACCAGACAGCGGCTTGCAACCTGAGACCGTGAGCATAGCGATGACCCATGCGGGTCCAAACGCCAGTGAAGCGGGCGAGAAGGTGCGGCGTACTGACCAATTCATCCTGCCCCAAAAGTCGGGGTCGCGGCGGCCTTAAGTTCTTCGGCTTATCGGCCTTCTTTGCGCGCTGGGTCTTTCTGGTTTGGGCTTCTCCCACCGCACCAATGCGGACATGCCGTCTGAATGCACCACTATGAAGGCAGGCCACGCGTACGCGCTTGCCGGCAAAGGGCGCTAGATTGCCCCGCTTGTCGATGGGCACATCGTAGAGAAACGACTGCCCTACGCGGTGGACAAGATAGTCTCGGGGGTCGACCCAGAAACCTAGATAGCCATGTGCTTCGCATAGTCTTTCGAGGCTCTCTCGATGGTATGCCTTCTCCGAGCTCCATGGGTCACAAGCCTGAAGCCGCGCTAGACGGGCGGCTATCAGGTCATTCATCGCATCAGGTTTGATGTCACACTTCGGAATGGTGCCTCCGCTGTAGTACTGCGGCATTCTCTGGTGACCGAGTTCAGCGCGATAGAGATCGTGAACCTTCATCTCAGGCCTCACTTTCTTTGGTTTTTTTGGGTTGCCGGGGATGCTGTAGACTGCTGAATCTAACTACACCGCCATTCATCCAACGCTGAAGGTCCAAATGCTCCTGTTCAGTATAAGGCGGCTCATGAAAGGCGGACCCGTCCTTTGTATATACTTTAACCACGGGTCGGCTCCTTATCGTTATCTTTGTTGATGGCGGGAACAGGTTTGCGTGGATGTCGCAGGCTACTAAAAGCCACCACCCCTCCGTTAGAGCGGCGCGCGCCCTCGAGGATCTCCTCTTCCGTGTAAGGCGGCTCGTGGTAGAGCGTGCCGTGAATGTCGTATTTCTTTACCATGTGTGCTCCAATGCATTGCATCGAAAGCTCACGCGAAACGGATATTGCCGGATAAGCCCTAGTGGTTGCCGCCCGGCCACATCCCCTTTTCGGGTGACCACCTTGCCCGGGCTGGGCAGGTTGGCGAGGACTTCATGTCCTACTCTTGATGCACTGTGTGAATAGCATTTCTGGTCAAATTGAGCAACTACGATTTTTCGAATTCCATTGAACTCGAGCGTCAACGAAGCCTCGAGATGGTCAGTCTAAATTAAAGCTTATCTGACTGGAATAAGTACCAGCTACTGGTTGACCTACAGAATCCTCAGCCGGGTAGAATTCGGCCCGACTCTTAAGTGCCTCACAAGCAGCCCGATCTAGTTCCGGGCTTCCGCTGGTCGAAGTTACTCGGCATTGATAGACTCTACCCTCGCGGTCTATCTCGAGTTGGAAGCGAACCGTTCCTTCAAGTTCCCTTCGCAGTGCCCTTATTGGGTAGTCGCGCGCCTGGATCCAGCTTGACGGCGAGTTTTTTGGCCTCGGAGCTTTTGGTTCAACAAAAACCATTTCGCGCGCCTCCGGTTCAGGCTCCGCTTTTGTTCGGCTACGCAAATAGCTGATGCGATCAAGATATTTTGACTGGACGCAAAATTCATCTTCACAACGGTTGCGTTCCCGCATCCATGCAAGCTGCGATGACCTGAGTGCTTGGGCTATTTCAGCAGAACTATCAGCAACGACTTCGTTGTAAGTTCTATCGAGCGTGAGATCTAGGTTGGCGAGGTAATCGCTCTCGCAGATCAGGCGTTCGGATTTGAGGCGAGCTTTAGAGCAATCAAACGACGGACGCGCAACATATGCGGGTTTTGGTGCGGTTTCTACAACTTGCGCTGGCTCTGCATCGGGTGCCGGTTCTGGGAGGTCATCGATAGCTTGAGGCTTGGCGACTTCAGTTGAAGGTTCAAAAGTTGTTTCTGGGATGGAGGTTTGAGGCGTGCGCCCCATAAAAAAATAGGCCGCCGTAGTTACAACAAGGCCAATTATCAGAACCAAAAATATAAGAAGACGTGCCCTTACAAGGCTTATGATGAATGCTTTCAGATTCTGCATATCACCTCCAGTACGTCCTTCTTCGCTAAGCCCTTAACCCAAGGCAAGGCGTTCTTCAAAATACCTACAATTGTCGCATTCATCGCCCTTTGGAGGGGTGTCGTCAGCATTATAGCATTCCATCGCTTCAACGACCTTCGCATCCACCCAGTTGTCATTGCCATCATAGGCGATGAGGGTAGTGGCGAAGTTCATAACGCCGTGAGTGCCTTCTCTGTAGAAGCCGCCCTGCTTACTCCCGTTGACGTAGAGGAAGTATCCCGTGTTGCTGACTTTGTGGCCCGCTTGCCTGAACAGCCACTGGTAGATTTCCATCTGCCGTTTGTAGCCTTCTCCCCAGCCTACATCGATGGAGGGCTCGCCCTGTTTGGAGGTGCTCTTGTAATCAACGATGTGCAGCTCGCCGGTCTCCAGGTTCTCCCAGACGTCATCGACCGCACCATAAACCTCTACTCCGGACGGATGAGAGATGCGCTGTCCCTTGAAGTTGTCGCGCCACAGATCGATGTCAGGGTGCTCGAAAGCCCGGACGTTAAGCCCATGCTCCTGCCAGACAGCATGGATGACATCCTGCCCACGAATTGCATCGAACTCGTTCTTGAGTAGGGCGTCGGTTGCAACCGCCAGTGTCAGCGGCACCATCGATGGCTGCTTCAAGCCAAGTTTGCGCTGCTGATAAAAGCAGCGAGGGCAGCGGATGAATTGCTCGAGGGCTGAGCGGGATAGGCCTTTTTTCATTTTTTCACCCATCTTGTGATGCTCATTTATCGAGATCGAAGCTGACCCCAGCATCTAACAACCGCTGTCGGGCAGCCGCTACAACTGGTGGCTCAAATTCGTTGGCCATACTCACAACAAGATACTCAGCGGTCATGTCCCAGTTTCCCTCTTCGACCAGCACCTTAAAGCCGGCGTGCTCCGTCTTGCTTGTAGCCCAATCAATGAGTGCCCTCTTTACGCCATGACGCCTTATCTTTTGCCAAGTGCGTGAGGCCTTCGTGTTGCGTTGGTTACGTTCTGAAAGAAAGCTCTCGTATGCAGCGAGAATTTCTCCAAAGCGCCGCTCAAGCTCTGTTTCCCCGATCTTGTGAAGTTCCCAGAGGCGTCTTTTCGCGCGATTTGCGTACTCGAAGTCACCTAAACGGGTCGCGTTTACGAGAACATTGCGGATGAGATCAATGTCGATCTCCTCCTCAACGGGCTTCTTGGGCACTGTAAATTTCATGAAAAAACCTCTCTAGAGAAACTTCATTTTTAAGGCGAGCTTTGTTCTCAATATACTTCGAAAAGGCTCGTAAATCATTTCCACCCCATGCATCTGTCCGGCTGTGCTGGACACTCTTTAGAAAATCGAGGTGCTCTTTATTAAATTGCATTATCCAAATCTTTCTAAACTCAAATGTGCAGCGGTTCTGCCAATCTCAGTGGTAACAGTACATGCCTTCACCGCGAACCAACTGGAGGGACCAGCGATTGGTATCCATAGTTTCTACGTCGATGCCAAGGTCGGTGCCATTGATCACAGCTCCAATGACGTCGACAGTCACATCACCCCAGCCAAGTTTTTCAAAAGCCCAACGAGACATTAATGGCCAAAGCTCTGAATAAAGCGCACCGGGGGAACCGGAGCGGAGCATGCCCCCGAAACCTGGATTGTCGTACATCTTGCAAAATAGGATGTTGAAGGCATCCTCAGAAGGCTGGTCTAGGCACGCCGTAATCAATTTAAGAATTTCCACGTTATCAGTTTCGACCGACACAATTTGTTCGTCCGAATGACCGGTGTCCGCATTGTTATAAACGAGCTGCAAGCTGATGCTAACAGACCCCTCCGCTGCAACAGCGAGTTCGTCTTCATCCGCACCTTCAGCGATATCTTCTCGCACTTCACTCAAAGGATTTGCCGCAGCAGTCAAATCGGCGCCTTGAGCTGCATCGGGGGATACCTTAATGGTATTTTTGAAAATCACCATCATTTCGGTGTCGGTGGCGTAGTCTGTGATCATACCAAAATCGGAAAAATCTAGAGTCAAAGGAGCTGGCAGCTGACCATTCATCATTTCCTCAAGAGGAAATGCGGACTTTGGTGAGAAAGATCCGAAGACGTGCCAAACCACAAGATTTTCTAAATCTCCAACATCTTCAGTAACATGCGGGCTAACGTCAAAATGACGGCCTTCATAATTCAAATCATGGTCTGGGTATATGAGGATGCCTCCAACGCCTTCATCCTCCATCTCCTCAATGTCCAAAGATCCCAGAAGTATATTATTCCACTGCCCGCCTAAATGTTCAGGCAATGCATTCCGTAACGCCTGACTGTCCGGGCTTTGACCATAGTCGCTGACGTCAACAAGATAGGTGTTATCGCCTGTTTTGCATATCGCGTATCCGCATGGGGAATATTCGTCTTCACGGTCGAAGAACACCACAACTTCGCAACCATCTATGTCGTCTGGTCCTACGAAACTCTCGAAGCCTGGAGCATTTCTAATTTTGCCGGCCTTGATTACACAACACCGAATTGCTTGGCCCGACTCCTGATTATTTTCACCAGAAGTCAACCAGGCGCCCTTGATATCGACAACCCAAACGTTGTCTCCATCCGACCCATCATAACTGAAGCCTCCTTCCACGTAGCCACAGGCATACATGGAGTTTTCATCGAGCCACCTGCTGAGATTATCCTGGTCAATTCTGGGACGACCGCGAACAGTAAATGATACGGATGCGGTTAGACATAATGTGTCTCCGACATCCCCAACCCTCAGAGAACAGTTCTCGTTATCAAACTGCATATAAATTGGTTCTGGGTCGATGAAGTATTCATTGGCATCGCCATCGCCGTTTGCCCAATCCCATTCGAAGCTCAAGTGGGGTAATAAAAGGGCTGCAGCTTCATCATAGGCCCCCTCTTTACATAGCGCCCAGCAATTTTTGAGTTCGCCGCACTCATCTTCATCAAAGTCTAATTGAGAGATAACCCCGCGCTTGATTTGGAATTCCAGCTTAACGACGCTTTCTTCATTATTGCCGCCATACGTCCCGGAGCTATCGGATGATGTAGCATCCGCTTCATCATAAGCCCCCTCCATCGGCTCAGCCGTCCCTGAGAGAGTTGCGGTTATACCATCGACGATCTTCTCGTATTCGGCGAACACCAAATAGAACGTTTCTCCAGGCTTGATGTCATAAAGCCATGCAGTGCCAGATCGTGTGCTATCGCTCTCGAGCATTGGCCAAAGGTTGGCGTCATCCTCTGGCTTCTCCGACAGAATATCGAAGTGCACATAATGGTTGGGATAGGCCTTAAGCTCGTATTCGACCCCGTAAGAGCCGTCGCCCTCATCCTTGGTGGCTTTCAATCCCGACAGAGAAATGCCCGAAGATCCGAGGCTAGGGGCATCGATTTTGCCTGCCTTGAGTTTGATCTCGTGGATCTCCACAGCGGTCGTCGCCCAGAAACTTGCGTCGATTTGTATTTCATATTGAGCTGAGGGTAGTTTCCCCACGCGCAAGTAAGGTCCGCCAAATGATATGCTGTCATCATCAGGGCTATAATTGACAGACAGGCTGTCATCCTCTGCTTCTTCGCCCTCAGACATCACCTTGATCGAGTATGAGATCGCACTGCCGCGAAGTTTCGAGGTGAAGGAAGGCACTCCACTTGTAGTAAAATAAATTCTGAGGTCGCCATCACTGTCTATCGACACGTCTTGCTCGGCATCGGCCAGAAGTTCAGAGAGTTCGTTGCGGGCCTGATCGGCGTCAATCTGTGTTCCAGCCCCCGCAGCAGGGGGTGCCTTTGTTTCTGATTGCTTACCAGCCGGTGTTCCACACTCGGGACAGAACTTCGCTTTTTCTGGGAGCTTAGCATCGCACGCAAGGCAGACACCTTTTGGAAGCACTTTGGCTCCGCACTCGAGGCAGAACTTGGCGTTTGGCGGCAGCTCCGCATTGCATTCGCCGCAGCTGAGTGGAGGGAGATCCTCCTTCTCAACTAAGTCCGGACTTTCCTCGTTCTGATTTGGCTCTAACGATCCTTCTGTTGCAGCTTCTTTGGCCGCTTGCAGAATGGCCATGAGATAATCGTGGTCCTGCCTTTCGAGGGAGGACAGGGTCAGGAAAAGATTATTGTTAATATAGATGTCTAGATTCACCCGTTTGCTCTCATATTCGAGGCTCCGGATTGAGGATATCTTTATAGACTTGGGTATTTCGAAGAGCTGCTTGGCATAAATGTACTTTTCGGTGATGGCGAGGCCATCTTTACCAGACCCAAAAACGGTATCATCAACGAGAAGAAAAACTTCATCGGTGCGGGTGATGAACCCCTTGCGCGCATTGGCTAATTTTTTGTGCGGTATATCGGGGCTGGCTAAGATACGGCCGTTAATTTCACCTTCCGCAACAGCAAGTACTGCCTCTCTCACGCTCATGTTCGTGTTCCCCTCTTAAGTCTAATGCAGTGTATGGACTTCAGCACCGCTGCACAGAAGCGTGGCATCGCACCAAGGCTCGGTAACATTGTTGTCTTCGTCCTTGATGGCGTCTTTGAAAATTTTGGTAAATTGCCGAGCTGCGGCAAGAAACTCAGCCTCACTCAAGCCATTGGGCGTATAGAACGCATAATGACCTCTTATTTCTGAACGGGCTTCATCCGTACTGAACTGCACCATCGGGAAGACCAGGTTGTAGGTGTTGACGAAGCGGAGCAACTCAAGCTCGGACACATCGTCCATAACGGGCCAACAGGTGTTAAAGTAAAATCCCTGATCGTTAGGAATTGCGTGCACCCAAAGCCTGAAAGACAATGAGGTGATAACGGCGCAACCTTCATCATCGACGAACCAGTCGATGGAATTTTTTGAGAGAAAGTTACCGAAGCTTTCGAGTGAACTGATTTGCCTTGTTACCTCTGCCAAACTGCATCCTCGCCGTTACCCTTAAGAACCAGATAATTGCCAAAGCCTAATTTAAAGCAAGAGGATTCTTCCTACACGACCAGCTCCGCCAATTCAGATCCGCGTGATTTACATCATTATGAGCAACCCAGTTTAAATCTTCAGCCTAGTTTTTAATCGGGATCCGATGAGCAAGTGAGTTAGTACCGCAGGGCTCTCAAATTCCGCTTAGCGGAACGAGTTGAACAGTCCTTGATCTCATATCGGAAAACCAGCTGAGGAACTGGCTTATGCTGTCAGCCTGGTCATCATGCCGCCCGTTCGGAAAGCTGGAAAGCTCGATACGAAGATCCTCGAGCCAGGGCGCATTGTCCGGAAGCCATACATGGCCTGCCTCTATCCGTGCCGACTGGGCGTGAAGGCGTGTAACCTTATCCTCCTTCGGTAGGAATGCGGTCGGACGGGTCATGCTGTTGTGTTCAGCACGCAGCTGCTGGATGAGAGCAGTTCCAGAGCCCTTGTCTTCGATGATGATACTTCGTGGCTCCCAATGCCTGGCAAGCTCTATGACCCGGCCAGTCTGCGCAAATCTCATTGTGGTTCTCTACCCCCCGAAAACCCAGCCACCAGTTGCAGATGCACTGCTCAAGGGGACTTATTACGCCGCTAAAAATACCGTCATCCTCAGAATAAGACTAATAATTGAAGCTCAAAAGTTGTCGTGTCGTATACTTCATGTTAGAAAATATGTATGAAAAAAATAAGAAATCTGGGCCCGTTTTTTTTGGCCACTACAGTTTTTACCTCGCCTGTAGCCGCACAGGATATTGAGTTATCTGATCGTTTGTTGGCGTTGGAGGAGAGGATTGAAGCTCTGGCCAATGAAAACGCGGACTTGAGGGCAGAATTAGAGCTTATCAAAGCTGAGGTTCCCGTGGGTGCGGAGCAGACCGCGTCCGCTGAGGAGCCTGGTGGACTGGTGCAAAAAAGGGAATACTTAGAAAGGGAAAACTTCAACGATAGCATAGGGACTAATTCGGCTTACGCATTCCGGGTTCTCGATCAGTCGGTAGACGTAAACACCAAACCAATTGTGCAGTTGAAGGCGCTACGTGACGAGCAGTTAAACGACAGGATTACGCTATCTGGACAGATTACAGCAATCGCGAACTACCAATGGTCAAATCGCGACGATAAGTTTGGTTATCTTATGAGAAACCCAACTAGCGCCAACCAGATTGGCGATAAGGTTTCTGAGGCTGTTCTACACAGTGCTAATCTAGCCATGACGGCAAGACTGTCGGATGATCTTTTAGGGTATGCTGAACTCTTGTATAATCCAGAGCAAAATTTTGGCCCTGGGACAATTACATCAAGGGATCGCAACCAGATTCAATTGCGCCGCGGTTGGATCATGTGGGGCAACCTCGATAAGAGTCCAATATATGGTTTGATTGGTAAGATGGATGTGCCATTTGGTCTGAACGATTCGGTTAGCCCTTTCACAAATTCGACCAACTGGCACGCATTTGCGCCTTTGGCTTACGGCGCACAATTGGGATTTTATGCGAGTGGTCTCAGTGTTCGCGCGATGGCCGTGCAGGGCGGCGCACAATTCAGGTCTGCTAACGCTCCAGTGCGAGGCACTGCCGTGCCTTCTCGTCTGAACAATTTTGTTTTTGACGGCAATTATCAAATACCGCTGGGTATGGGTGCTCATAACGTTCGTATTGGTGCAAGTTATCAGCACGCTACTAGTTATTGCCAAAGTTACCCCGTTTTCCATTTCAATCCATGTGAAGAGAGGAATCCAGGAATTGCCGCCTATGGTGTCGTAAATTTTGGGCAGCTTAAGCTATTGGGTGAATACGCACAGACGACAAAAGCGTGGCCTGGATCAAACGTCCCCATCCCGAATAATCCACTGAGTGTCTTTCCTGCAGTCAAGACGAAGGCGTTCACCATTGGAGGGCGATATTCTTTTGGCGAGACGGTGGATGTAGAGCAGCATAGAAAATTTGCATTTTCCGGCGAATTTTCAAAGTTTATTGCTGGTGCCGAAGATTCTCCTTGGGAAAGGCAAAATCAAGCCGTTCTGGGTTTTTCATATTTTCCATTTGCGCATGTTAATATCTTCAGTGAATTTATCCACGTCGACGGATTTGCTCCTTTGAATTTCGTGTCTGGAGGCAACTTTCCAGATGGTAGTACATGGTCAGATCGGGAAGCTGCAACGAACGTGATACTCGTTGGGGCGACGGCGGCGTTCTAATGCAACTAAGCTGAGCCTAAGCTGCCGTGGCGCGGTTCGACACAATGGGCAGCCCTTTCGAACATAGGATGGAAGGATCCAGATTGTGCGATTGGGCCCACTAGACTCGCCCGATTATGTCAGGCTGCCAATGCCACACATGTCGGTCGAGGCACTGCCTCTAATCGGAAGGCACGACCTTCCTGTGTTCGTCGGAGCGGTCCCCGATGGAGGCACTACCTCGATCCAGACCAGGTACTGCCTGAAAGGGACCATCCGCCCTTTGGCATCCGTGACCAATTTGTTACCGATTGGTCGACTTTGAAATGTAAACTTCTTCAAACTGAAGCGAGGCTGACAAATACAGGTCTTATCGCACCTCCGACTCTAGGAGGGCATATTCCAATGAAATTGAAGTCGATCTTGTTCACTGGGGCAGCGGTCATTGCTGCTTCGACGCCGGTCGCCGCATTCGCCGGTGATGTGCGCGGCACAGTCACTGACGCAGAGGAGACAGTCTCGATTCGCGCGGCAGAAGTGCGAATTGTCGAACTGGATCGGGTTGCCACAACCGAGCGTGATGGCGGATTCAGTTTCTCAGGCGTTCCGGCTGGAACCTACACTCTGGAGGTCAGCTAAGTCGGGGCGGCTACACAGACGCAGACTGTCACCGTGAGCGAAACAGGTATTGCCACGGCAAACTTTGCTCTGATGCGCGATGGCAGCGGCAACATTCTGGTTATCGGTCAGCTTGCCAACCAGGCTTCATCGCTTTCGCGCAAGCGTGCAGGCGATGGCGTTAGTGACGTACTGACACGCGACGCGATTGGCCAGTTTCCTGACCAGAACGTAGCTGAGAGCCTGCGCCGCCTGCCGGGTGTTAATGTCCTCAATGACCAGGGTGAAGGTCGCTTCGTTTCGGTGCGCGGCCTTGATCCAACACTGAACGCGACCTCTATCAATGGCGTACGCTTGCCTTCCCCGGAAAGTGACATCCGCGCCGTTGCGCTTGATGTGGTCTCGTCTGACATCATCGAGTCAGTGACGATCAAGAAGTCGCTGACGCCGGATATGGATGGTGATACCATTGGCGCGTCTATCGAAATTGAAACGACCAGTGCGTTTGATCGTCAGAAGGATCTCCTCGTAGCCTCTGTTGGCGGCAGCTATAACGAGCTATCCGAAGAACTGACTCCAGACCTGAGTGCGGATTTCTCAGCCCGTCTAAGCGACAACTTCGGAATTTCGGGCGGCATATCTTTCTACAACCGCAAGTTCGAGACGGACAATATCGAGGCGGATGATTGGGAAGATGATGATGGCCTGGTCTATGCCGAAGAAGTCCAGTATCGTGACTATGATGTCGAGCGTGAGCGGATCAGCGCGACGCTTGGCCTAGACTTCCGTGCCGGCGACAGCACCGAACTCTATCTCAAGGGAATCTGGAGCCAGTTTGACGATCAGGAATTCCGGCGCCGCCTGACTTTCGACCTGGGTGATGCGGGCGTTTCCGGCTCTAGCACGAACCCGCTCTATGAAGACGATGAAGCAATCACAGTCGAGCGCGACATCAAAGACCGTTTCGAGCGGCAGCGCATTCGCTCTGTCGTTTTGGGCGGTGAAAGTGATTGGGGTGACTGGTTCGCGGATTATTCTTTGAGTTACGCAAAATCGACCGAGTTCGAAAACGGCAGCGTCGATCCAACTCAGTTCGAGCGCGAGTATGAAGCGGAAGGGCTGCAGGTTGGTTTCGACTACTCGAATCCGCGCACCCCTATCTATTCGATCATAGATCCGATCGGTGATTTCATCGATCCTTCTGCCTATGAGCTGAATGATGTAGAGCTAACCGCACTGTCGGACAGCGAAGACGAGGAGACCGCAGCGCAGCTCGACATCGGGCGTCGCTTCCAAATGGACAATGGCGAATTCACAGTGCAAGCGGGCTTCAAGGGCCGCTTCCGTGAGAAGAGTTTCGATGGTGAAATTCAGTTCTACGAGAACGACAACTATACTATGGCGGATGCACTGGGTGTCGGCCCGACATATCGCATTGTCGACCTGACACCGCTCCCCGGCCTTACTGAGGCGACTGACTTTTTCTTCGCCAACTTTGGTGACTTCGAGCTTCAGGAGATCGACAGTCAGTTCGACTCGGCGGTGAGTGATTTCTCCGTCGAGGAAGACATCCTTGCAGGCTATCTCATGGGTCGTTGGGAAACCAGCGACCTGACTGTGATCGCCGGTGTTCGTTATGAAAACACTTCGAACACGCTGTCGGGCAACGATGTATTGCTGGTCGAAGAAGGCGGCACTTTGCCAGGGGGTGCAACCGCGACTGAAGACACTGTGATCGTCGCCCCGACTAGCATCGACCGCGACTATGACCACTGGCTGCCCAGCATCAATATCCGCTACGAAGCACAACCTGACCTGATCCTGCGCCTCGCAGGTTATCGCAGCATTGTTCGCCCTGGTCCATTCCAGCAGGCTCCGCGCATCACCGTCGAGGAAGCTGACGATGGCGAACGTGAAGGCGAATTCGGCAATCCGGATCTTCGCCCGACTGAAGCCTGGAATATCGATGCAGCTGCAGAATACTACATGACTGACAACGGCGCGATCTTCGCGTCGGTGTTCTACAAGAGTGTCGAAGACTTCATCGTCGAGCAGAACTTCGATGATGGCGGTGTATTCCGCGGGGTGGCATTCGACGAGGCGACAGTGTTCACCAATGGCGATGAGGGCGACATCTTCGGTGTCGAGCTGGGCTTCTCGCAAGCGCTTTCTGGCATGCTGGACGGCTTTGTTGTGCAGGCAAACTACACTTATACCGATGCCAGCGGAACGATCACGACGGTAGCAAGCGAAGGGCCTCGCAACATCCCGCTTCCGGCAACGTCGGAGCACACAGCGAACTTCTCGCTCGGTTATGACAAGGGTCCATTCGACATCCGCCTCTCAGGGACATATCGTGATGGCTATCTCGATGAACTCTCTGACGAAGCGGAACTGGACCGCTACGTAGATGATCACTTCCAGCTGGACTTGAGCGCGAAGTTCCGTGCGACGGACAATCTTCAGCTCTACTATGAGTGGGTGAACATCAACGACGCAAAGTATTTTGCATTCAACCGTCAGGGCGGTCGAGAGAACCTGCTTCAGTACGAAGAGTACAACTGGACGATGAAATTTGGTGCACGTTATACCTTCTAGGCCATGACCAACTTTCGCCTTTTGGTGCTTGTTTCTCTCGGGATCGCCGCGGCCTGTGCTACGGTGCCGATCACCGGCGATCCCGCTACTCTTGTATCGGCAACGGCACAGACCGAACCGGTCGGGACAGCAAATGAGGATGCAGCGGATGATGCAGCGATCTGGCGAAACGAGGCTAATGCCTCCGATAGCCTGATCGTTGCGACTGACAAGAAGGCGGGATTGTATGTTTACGGGCTCGACGGGAATGTACGCAGCTTTCTCGCCGGTGGTTTGCTCAACAACGTCGATCTGATCGAGCTTTCGGATGGCACGACACTGGTTGCGGCGAGCGATCGCGGAGATCCAGCGAATGCCAAGATCCTGCTCGCTTCGCTAGATACAACCACCGGTGAACTGACCGAACTCACCCGCATCGATGCGGGCCCCGGCGAAGCCTACGGGTTTTGTATCGGCGAAGAGCTCGATGACGGTTCAATCTCAATGTATAGCCCGATCAAGGACGGGCGAATTGCCGTCAATATGGTCAGCTGGTCGGATAAAGGCTGGCAAAGTGAAACGCGCACCCTGGCAAAGATCCCGAGCCAGCCCGAAGGTTGCGTTTTCGACCCGCGAACGCAGCAGCTTTACGTCGGTGAAGAGGTGGCGGGTGTCTGGCGGCTGGACGTCGCCGCGGGAGCGCGCGAAATGGTCGCCCCAATCGACAACCGGCTGCTGGTCGCTGATGTCGAGGGCCTCGCTTTGGCACCCGAAGGCAGCGAAGATGGCTATCTTGTTGCCTCAAGCCAGGGTGACAACGCCTATGCTGTCTATCGCTTGCCTGACATGGCGGCAGTCGGGCGCTTTCGTATAGGCGGCAATGAAATCGGCAATGCGGAAGAAACCGACGGCATCGCGCTCAAGCTTGGCAGTTTTGGCCCGTCATATCCGGACGGCCTGTTTGTTGCTCAGGACGGCGACAACCGCCCTGAAGCGCAGAACTTCAAACTCGTTTCCTGGAATGCTATCCTGGAAGCACTGGACGAGAGATAGCGATGCAAACCGACCGCCGCACATTCATGGCCGCAACCGGCAGCGCGTTTGCCGCGCTATTGGCAAGCGGCTGCATGCGATACAGCGGCGATCCCTCGGGTTCACTTGCGGCCAGCCCCTACGGCCCTTTGCAGCCCGATCCCGCCGGTTTGCTCGATCTTCCCAAGGGTTTCTCTTACAGAATTATCTCCAAGCTTGGCGACGCCATGAGCGACGGAGGAACCGTGCCAGATCGCGCAGATGGAATGGGCTGCTTTGATCTTGGCGACGGCACAATCGCTCTGGTGCGCAATCACGAACTCAAAGTGAACCACGATGCTGGCGGCGAACTGGCTGAAGGCTTTGACAGAAACGAAGCAGGCGCAATGCTGCCAGGCGGCACGACCAATTTGGTGCTTGATGCAGCAACGCTCGAAATTGTGCGTGAATTTCGCTCCCTCGGAGGCACAATCAGGAATTGCGCGGGCGGCATCACACCATGGGGTACATGGCTTACTTGCGAAGAAGATGTCACCAACGCTGGCGACGGTGTGATGCGCGACCACGGCTGGGTTTTCGAAGTCCCCGCCAATGCGCAAGGCTTGGTCAATCCTGCCCCTATCAAAGCGATGGGCAGGTTCAATCACGAAGCGGCCTGCGTCGATCCTGTAACCGGCTCTGTCTATTTGACCGAAGATCGCGATGATAGCCTGCTTTATCGCTACATGCCGGATGCGCCAGGTGACCTGTCCAGCGGCGGAAAACTGCAGGCTTTAGTCGCTGATGGTGTCGCTGATAGCCGGAACTGGCGTAGGTTGGGCATGAATCCCGGTTCTTGGGTGGGGGTCAGTTGGATCGATCTCGACAATGTTGAAAGCCCTGAAGACGACTTGCGTGTCCGCGGCGCGGCAGGCGGAGCCACTCTCTTCGCGCGCGGCGAAGGCATCCACATGGGCGATGGCGAGCTTTATTTCTGCTGCACTTCGGGCGGCGCAAAGGAACTGGGCCAGATCTTCCGATTGGCGTTTGCCGAGGATGGCAGCGCTCAGCTTCAGCTATTCTTCGAGAGCGACGATCCCACCCAGTTTCACTACGGCGATAATTTGACGGTTTCTCCCAATGGTCACTTGATCGTGTGCGAAGATCAAAGCGGCGATGTGTCTACCAATCACTTGCGCGGGATTACGCCCGCTGGTGAAGCCTATCCGCTTGGATGGCTGACAGCTGAGACCGAGTTGGCGGGCGCATGTTGGTCCCCTGATGGCAAGACGCTATTCGTCAATGCCTACAGTCCAACCGCGACTTTGGCGATCACTGGGCCTTGGGTCGCCTAAGAACGCAGCCAGAAGAAACAAACTGAGAAAACAGGTTGTCTGTGTGACTTGTGCTGCGACAAAGCGAGATTAGCCCTCATCAAATAGCCAACGCGCGAGAACTACTGCACATATGGCCCCTGCCAATTGGGCTGCCACGAAAGCCGGTACGTCCACCGCGGCGATGCCAGCAAAGGTATCTGTGAGGCTCCTTGCGACAGTGATCGCAGGATTGGCGAAGCTTGTTGAAGAAGTGAACCAATAGGCAGCTGAAATGTACAACGCCACGGTTCCAGCAACCCACTCTTCTCTGAAACGAACAGTGCCCAGAATTGTGAGGATCAGGCCAAAGGTTGCGATACCTTCACCCAAGAGCTGCCCCACTCCGTTTCTAGGCTTGATACTTAGCTGTAGAACAGGAAGTTCGAACATGACATGCGCGCACCAGGCACCCAAAATTCCTAAAGTAAGCTGAGCCAAGACATAAAGCGCGGCTTCTCGCCAGGTCAGCTCCCTTCTAAGTGCGGCGGCAAAAGTAACTGCCGGGTTCATATGAGCGCCAGATATGGGCCCAAGAAAGGCGATTAGGACAAATAGGATCGCACCTGTCGCCAAAGTGTTGGCTAGCAGGGCAATAGCGTCATTCCCTTCAGACAAATTGGCAGCCATAATTCCTGAACCGATGACGCCAGCAAAAAGGAAAAACGCACCAATGCCTTCTGCGGCTAGACGGCGCCGAAGATCGCTCATGCTGCGCCCTCCATTTCGCCGATCCTGTCTAGTTCAGATTTAAATTCGGCTTCGCTCATGGTTTCAAACGGTAAGGCAAGAAATGCGTCAACGCGTGCCTTCAGCTGATCCCAAGTACACGCAAACGCCGCATCAATCTTCTCCGTGTCTCCAGCGACTGCTGCCGGATCGGCCAACCCCCAATGCGCTCTTACAGACTTGCCCGGAAACACTGGACATGTTTCACCAGCAGCGCTCCCGCACACAGTAATGACGATGTTGATTTTCGGCGCATCTGGGGTCGCAAATTCATCCCAGCTTTTTGAGCGCAAGCTGGATATGTCTACTTTCTGCTTTCGAAGAAGTCGGACAGCCCCTGGATTGATCGCACCCGCAGGCTTGCTGCCAGCGCTAAATGCCCGCACCCGGCCTTCGCCAAGGGTGTTGAACAAGACCTCGCCAAGGATGCTTCGAGCAGAGTTTCCGGTGCAGAGAACAAGCAAATTGATCATAACGAAAAGCCCGTAAACGCTGATTGTTTGAGTTGCATTACATTTTGGCCAAATGCGATGTCTGCTTTCCACCCCATTGTCGGACATTAAACGCGCTATTTTCCCTGTTAATTCCCTGAAAACAGGGAAACCGAACCGATCGCGTTCGGCGCAGAGACAGCCTCGCAAAACGCGGCCTGATATCGCCAGAGACGGCTCACGAATAGTCACCCAGATACAGTTTGAGCCTGAATTACTCGGACAGTTCGGTAGCTTAGAAATCCGCCCTGATGACGGAGACAAGTGTCGGGGGTGGGTGGCGGAGACGGAGGGATTCGAACCCTCGATACCCGTAGTAGGTATGGTTCCTTAGCAGGGAACTGGTTTCAGCCACTCACCCACGTCTCCGCAGCCACATGCCAGGCTGTCTACGGCATGCGAAGGGCGCGCTATAAAGGTGCAAATTGGCCGCTTCAACCCGTAGTTTCAAAAAAGCGCATTCAAACGTGTGATCGCGTTGCAGACTCGATTCACCGCATTTTCGATTCGGTTCACCGCCGCGCAATTGAGAAGTCTCCAGCATGGGTTCTGATGCAACTACCAAGGGCCCGCGCCTGCAATCGGTTTTCCGGGCATTTGACGGCTGGAGATGGACAATGACACGCACAATCATTCAACGATCCAAAGTTGCTGGAGCTGCGATACTGGCCAGCTTCGCGCTCGCGGCGAACCCGATTGCGGCGCAAGAATTGGAAGCAATCGATCCGGACAGCGAGTATACTTCTCCTGCCGCCACCGCGGGCGCGATCGACGGTGATCTGGCCGAAGCCGCCGCACCACGAGTTGCGGCTGCGCCTGTAGACAGTACGACCGGCAACGACCTGGTCGCATTCGGGTCTGATCCTGGCGCGCAAGAGGAAGTGAGCACCGACGCCGCGCAAACAACCGATGCTGCCAGCGCGAGTGCCGCCGAAGAGGCAGCGCCGACATTTGAAGGCAGCGAGACGACATACGGCGAGGACGATCTGATCGGAGCGGCCGAAGGCGTATTCGGCAAAGGCGCAGAAGGCCTGGCAGGAATGATCGAAGACCTGCTGCGCAAACAGGGCGAACCCAATGGTTATATCGTCGGGCGCGAAGGCGGCGGCGCATTGGTGGTTGGTGTTCGCTATGGCTCTGGCACACTTCATCACAAGATCGAGGGCAACAGGCCCGTCTATTGGACCGGACCGTCGATTGGACTCGATGCGGGCGCGAACGCGGGCAATACATTTGTGTTGGTCTACAATCTCTATGACACTGAAGATCTGTACGAGCGCTTCCCCGCAGGCGAAGGCCAAGCCTATTTCGTAGGCGGGATGCACGCGAGCTATATGCGCAAAGGCGATGTCGTGCTGATTCCGATCCGCGTGGGTGCGGGCCTGCGCCTAGGGGTGAACGCGGGCTACATGAAATTTTCTAAGAAGCAGCGCTGGCTGCCATTCTAAGTCTCAGCTCAAAAGAGCAGATCGCAAATATGTATGCATGAGGGCCGCAATAGGGATTTCGCTGTTGCGGCCTTTCGTAACTCGTTGCATGACGCATTCCATGCTTGAGAACCTTTCCCCGCAAGCGTCCGATGCGCTGCTCGCCCTGATAAAAATGTACGCTGCTGATGAGCGGCATGACAAGATCGACCTTGGCGTTGGTGTTTACCGCACGGGGCAGGGCGACACGCCCGTTTTCGCTGCAATCAAACAGGCCGAGCGCAAACTGGTCGAAACGCAGGACAGCAAGTCTTACCTTGGACCAGAAGGCGACATGGGCTTCGTCAATGGTTTGATGCCCTACATCTTCGGTGGCGATGCGACGATGGGCGGCCGTATCACCGGTATGCAAACGCCGGGCGGCACAGGCGCTGTCAGGCTTGCGGTCGCGCTCGCGCAGAAGGCTGGCGTGGATCGGTTGCACATCGGCAAGCCCAGCTGGCCCAACCACGCGCAGATCTTCAACGACATCTCGCTTGAGGCGCAATGGTTCGAGCATGCCCGCGCAGATGGCAGCGCCAACCTCGAGGCGGTTCTCGATACGATCAACAACGCAGGCCCGAATGACGCTGTGCTGCTCCACGGCGCGTGCCATAACCCGACTGGCATCGACTATTCGAACGAGGAATGGGACGCTATTGCCGAGGCATTTGCGACTAGCGGCACTTTCCCGATCATTGATCTGGCCTATCAGGGGCTGGGCCATGGTATGGAAGAGGATGCTTACGGCTTACGCAAGGTTCTGAACGCTGTGCCAGAGGCTTTCATCGCCTATAGCTGTGACAAGAACTTCGGCGTGTATCGCGATCGCGTGGGCGCGTTCTATGCGATGACGCGCGATGCGGATTCGCTGGAGACTGTATTTTCCAACGCCAATGCGCTGGCGCGCGCGGCCTGGTCTATGCCGCCTGACCATGGCGGTGCGACAATTCGTCTGATCCTGCGCGATCCCGATATGACTGCTGTCTGGCTCGACGAGCTGACACAAATGCGGGACCGTATGCGGCAAGTGCGCGCCTCGCTGGGCGATGCGGGGATGGCGGGCCATGTAGATTTCGTACCGATTTCCAAGCAGAACGGGCTGTTTTCTGTGTTGCCAGTAACGCCGGATCAGGTGAAGCAGCTGCGCGAAGAGCATGGCATTTACATGGCGGGTTCGGGCCGGGTGAACATTGCCGGGCTGCACATGGGCAATATCGAGAAGTTCGTGAACGCCGTAGCGGCGGTGACTTGCTGAGCGCTGCCTGATTTCGGCCTGCTGCGCCCGAGCCCAGAAGGCACTTTTGAAAACTGTGACTTTTCGCGGTTTGCCGAGGAAATCCGGCGTTCCAAACTACTGCGATGTGTGACTTTCAAAACGGGGGGTGTTTCGTCTGGAGGCTGTGGCATGCAGATGGGTTTTCGCGAATTCCGTCGCGTAGTTCAGGCCACAATTTCAGCGAGCAGCAAATCCTGACACGTAGTGGCTGCTTTGCCAGTGGCACTCCGGCGTGGTATTAAATGTGTAGGGCCGCGTTTTAAGCAACGAGCCCAGACTCTTGTCAGGGCGGTTGACCTCAAAGACAGGAGAGTAACCACATGAAGAAACCCGAACCTGACAATCCGTCTCGATGACCGCTTGTGGGTCGTTAGCGGACTTTAACTCGCCAGCGCCTGCATCCGCTTCAGATAGCGCGCCAGTACGTCAATCTCGAGATTGACCTGATCGCCCGCCTTCAATGCCCCAAGCGTCGTCACTTCGCCAGTATGTGGGATGATGTTGAGCATGAATGTGCAGCTGCCATCATCCTCGTCGCGGATTTCGTTGACCGTCAGCGACACGCCCTGAACGGTGATCGAGCCCTTGGGTGCGATAAATGGCGCGAGTTCCTTGGGGGCACGCACATCGACCCGCCAGCTGTCGCCTTCTTCCTCGGCGCGGGTCACTTCACCCACCGCATCGACATGGCCGGTGACAATATGTCCACCCAACTCATCGCCCATGCGTAAGGAGGGCTCGATATTGAGCTTCGCGCCTTCATTCCACATGGCGGCGACTGTGCAACTGGTGGTCTCGCCAGAGACATCGACATCAAACCATGCATCGCCTTTAGCTCCGCCGCGATCGACCACAGTCAGGCACACGCCCGAACATGCAATCGACGCGCCGATATCTATCCGCGCGGGGTCAAGCGGAGCAGCAATGCGCAAGCGCAGATCGCCGCGCTCTTCTGCCTGCGTGATCGTGCCAATGGCGGTTACGATACCGGTGAACATGGTTTGATTTCCCTTCTTACGCGCGGCTGTAAGCGGTGAAGGTGTCGCTGCCAAGCTGGCGTTTTTCGGTGGCGTACCATTCGCTTGATTGACACAGCGCCTGAGGGAGCAACTGCGCGGGTGCTTTCGTGCCAGAGCCAATCGTGATCGGCGCGGTGTAGATATGGAGCTTATCGACCAGTCCCGCGTCCATAAATGCCTGCGCGGCGCCTGCTCCGCCCTCGATATAGAGATACTGGATTTCGCTGAGTTCGCTGATCGCGTCTGGTGAGGCGAGGGCGCCTACGCCATCTGGCGCTGCGCCGCGGGTCAGCACGTAACGCTGCGGGCTGCGGTCCTCGATCCCCGGAAGCCGTACATCGAGTCTGGGCCCGTCTGCTTCCCATGTGCCTCGGCCCACCAGAATCGCATCCTGACGGGCACGCTGACCATGCACATGCGCGCGGGCAACTTCGCCGGTGATCCATTGGTCTTGCCCCGGCTCGCGCGCGATGAAACCGTCTTCGGACATGGCCAGCTTGAGCGTTAAGAAGGGGCGACCTTGTGTTTCGCGGGTCAAGAAACCCGCAAGGCTCGCCTTTGCATCAGGATGGTCGAGCACATCGACTGCGATCCCGGCCTCGCGTAATCGCGCAATCCCATTGCCCGATGTGCGCGGATCGGGATCGGTTACGCCGATCACCACATTTTCTGGCTGGGCTGCAACAATCAGATCGGAGCAGGATGGCCCGCGTTCGGACTGATGCGCGCAGGGCTCCAGCGTTACATAGATCGTCGCGCCTGCTGCACCGCCTTCGGGCATTTGTGCAAGCGCTGCAGCTTCGGCATGCGGCCTGCCGCCAACCTGTGTCCAACCGCGCGCCTGCACGGTTCCGTCTTTAACAATGATGCATGCGACTGCGGGGTTGGGACGGCTGAGCGGACGGGCACGCGCGGCCAATCGCGCAGCGCCAGCCATCCAGTCGCCATGTGAGCGCAATTCTTATTGGTCTCCGCCGCGCACGGCGGCATCGGCTGCGCCCGGCACAACACGGTTTTCCAGGACTTCGCGGCGCAGCGCTTCACGGGCCGCTTCTTCGCGGGCACGCTCGGCCGCGGCTTGTTCTTCCATCGCTTCGACGTTCATGCCGCTTGCGGCGCCCAACGCGCGATACATCTCGCGTTTGCGCTCTTCGATGGCCTCGATTTGAGCGCGGCGTTCATCCTGAACACGCTGGTTCTCGATATTGGAGGCGAGAATTTCCTCATCCGAACGGTTTTCATCCAGCGTGGTGATGTAAGTCACGTTCGGGCGATCGAGCGGCGCGATTCTGCTTTCGCCGCTTGCCCACAACAGGATCACGATAACCGGCAAACAAGACACAGCCACGATCAGCCAGCGATACTCCTGCGGTTGTTTGATATACTCCCACAGGTCAGCCGTGCCAGGGGCAGGATTGAAGCGTTTGAGAATGCTCATGCCGCTTTACATAGTGCCAGACGTGCGGCGATGCCAGTGGCAGGTTTCAGCCGAATTGAGCGTAGAGCGTGCGTCCGTGTTGTTTTAGCCAGGCATCTGCTGCTGAGATATCGCCTTCATAGAGATCGCCCAGCATCGCATGAAAGGCGAGGCTATGATCGAAATGCACCAGATGTGTCACCTCATGCGCGACCACGGATCGGCGGACAAAGTCCGGCGCTTGAATCAGCCGCCAATTTAGCCGGATGCGCTTTCTATCAGAGCAGCTGCCCCAGCGTCGCTGCGCGCGAGACAATGCGACTGGCACCGGCTCTAGCTGAGCCGCTTCGCAATAGGTCTGTGTATCCTGTTCGAATATTACCAATGCTTCGCGCTCCAGCCAACGCGCCAATCTGCGTTCCAGAGCATGGCGCGGACCGCCCAGAACAATCGCGTCATCCGCGCGGCTCGGCCGCCTTGGGGCGTCTTCGCTCCAGTCGATAGTGAGTTCCTTGCCGCGATACTGAATAATGCCGCCCGGCTTGGGTGCAGATCGCTGCGGTACTTTGGCCAGCTGGGAAGCGAGCCAGGCTTGCCGCGCATGGGCAAAGGCGATTGCCTCCTTGCCCCGCGCCCATTGCGGCAAAGTGATGTTGACCGCGCTGCCATCAGCGGCAAGGCGCAAGGTCAGCCGCCGCGCGCGGGGGTGGCGTTTCAGCACAATGGGTATGGTTCGGCCATCAAGTTCGATCTCCGGCTCGGTCATCTCCTTGCGTAGCCAATCGATCATCGCGCATTCCATTCAACGATATGATGCTCCAGTGGACCGGCATCATATTCGCTCACTACGCGGCCTGCGACAGAAACCCCTGCGTGCTTCACGGCATCACGGTCGCCCGAGATCAGATAGTGCCAGTCCGGCAGCTGCTGATCATCGGCTCGCAAGCGATAAGCGCATGTGCTGGGCAGCCAGGCGACATCATTCACGATCTTGAGCGTTAGCCGCAGACAATCAGGGACAAAGGCTTTGCGATTGCGGTAATCGGTGCATTGCGCGGTTCCGGTATCGAGAAGTTTGCACGCGACATTAGTGTCCGAAATCTCGCCAGTGTCTGAATCTTCGATCTTGTGCAGGCAGCACCGCCCGCAGCCATCGCACAGGGCTTCCCATTCTGCCCGAGAGAGCTCTGACAGCGGCCGCTCCCAGAATTGATCTCTCAGCTCACCCATTGCGCTAATTCTGCTGCGACAGCGTCAGCCCCTTGATCTGTGGGCAGTATCGCGATCGGTTCCCCATCGGGCCCGAACAGATAGACCACAGCTGAATGATCAACCAGATAACCGCCTCCGGGCGTATCATCGCCGCGCGAGTAAAACACAGCGAATTTGCGTGCTGCGTCCTCGATCTGCTCCGGCGTTCCGGTCAGCCCGACCAATCGCGGATGGAAGTTTGCGATAAATTGGCCAACGATTTCAGGGGTATCACGCTCTGGATCAACAGAGATGAATATTGGGGTGATCTTTGTTCCCAGCTCGGGCGCTGCCTGTTCAAACTTTGCCAGACCTTGAGAGAAACGCTGGACGTCCGTCGGGCAAATGTCTGGGCAATAGGTGAAGCCGAAATAGACGATCCGATATTGGCCGGCAAAGTCGGCCCAGTTGACGGTTGCACCATCTGATCCGGTTAATGCAAAGTCGCCGCCGATTGTTGCGCCCGCCAAGGGCGGGTCAATTGTGTCGACAGGCGCGGGATCGCAAGCGGTTAGCGCTAGGGAAGCTGCAGCCAGTGACAGCCATTTGCGGGAGAATTTATTGTGAAGCATGGTGAGTTGGTTCATCGTCTGCTAACCGGCCATTGTGAAGAGCCATGGATGTAGGTTCTGACAGGAAAATTGAAAGGATGACAGCGTGACGCGTGTCGTTATGCGCAAGATTGCAACTCTGGCGGCTTTGCTTGGCGTATTCGCCGCTGCCCCGGTTGCCGCGCAGATGTTCTCTGATGGGTATGAATTCCTGAAAGCGGTCGACGACCGTGACGGCGATGCTGTTACGGCGATGCTCGACGAGCCGGGCACAACCATCATCAATACCCGTGATCTCACCAGTGGCGAGACTGGTCTCCATATCGTTACCAAGCGGCGCGATGAATTGTGGATCCGTTTCCTGACTCAGCGCGGTGCAAACCCCAATGTGCGCGACAAGAAAGGTGTCACACCGATCCAGATTGCGGTGACAATGGGTTTCATCGAAGGTGTGGAGCGCTTGATCAAAGCCGGCGCTGATATCGAAGTGGCTGATAGCGCCGGCGAAACGCCGCTGATTGTTGCCGTACATCGCCGTGACATTCCGATGATCCGCCTGCTGCTTGCCAACAAGGCAAACCCGGATCGGGCGGACAATTCGGGCCGGACTGCGCGCGATTATGCGGAACTAATGACGGCCAACACCGCTGTACTAACGGAATTCGAACGGGCTGATGCAGCGAGAGAGAGTTCTGGCTCTCAAGAGAATTACGGACCCAGCTTTTAAATATGTGCTTCTGATCATGACTGACTACGCCGATATGACGCTGGATGAGCTGCGGCTCGCGCTCGCGCCCAGTATTGCCGAATCCGCCATCTTCGATGGCTGGACGCAGGCGGCGCTGGAAAATGTGGCGGAGATGGTCGGCGCTGATCTGGATGTTGCCCAACTGGCCTATCCCGGCGGAGTGATGGACATGATCGAGGCGTGGATAGACACGGTCGATCTGGCGATGGCTGAGGAGCTGACGCCTGAAAAACTTGGCGCGATGAAGATCCGCGAACGGATTCGTGTATTGGTGCAGTTCCGTCTGGACGCAGCGCAAGGCCTGGAAGAGGCTGTGCGCCGCGCGATGGCAGTGATGGCACAGCCGCAAAATGCGCCGCGCGGGCTCAAGATGGGGTGGCGCAGTGCGGACATCATGTGGCGGCTCGCAGGCGATACTGCGACTGATTACAATCACTATACCAAGCGGGCGATCTTGGCCGGGATTTACAGCGCGACGCTGGCGGTATTCATCGATGATGAAAGCGAAGACAAACAAGCGACCAAGGCATTCCTCGAGCGCCGGATTGAAGGTGTGATGAAATTCGAGAAAGTGAAGGCGAAATTCCTGAACAGCGATCGCGAGACTTTCAGCGTCACGCGTTTTCTGGGGCGACTGCGCTACCCGTCGCGGTAATTTCGCTTCGTTCACAAAAAACCTGTAGTTGGCGCTAGCCGCCATTCCGCGCATATCCTACCGATAGATCGAATCGAATCTTACGAAGGAAATGCACAATGGCGGGCTCGCTCAACAAGGTAATGCTGATCGGAAATCTCGGGGCTGATCCGGAAATTCGCAGCTTCCAGAATGGCGGAAAGGTCGCCAATCTGCGCATCGCCACTAGCGAGACGTGGAAAGATCGCAGCACTGGCGAACGGCAGGAACGTACCGAGTGGCACACTGTCGCGATTTTCTCCGAAGGCCTCATCAATGTGGTGGAGAATTACCTCAAGAAGGGCAGCAAGGTCTATGTCGAAGGCCAGCTTCAGACCCGGAAGTGGCAGGATCAGCAGGGCAATGACCGCTACAGCACTGAAGTGGTGCTGCGCGGATACAATGGTACCCTGACCATGCTCGACGGTGCTGGCGGCAATCGCTCAAGCGGTGGTGGCTATGGCGGAGGCCAGAGCGGCGGCGGCTTCGGCGGCGGCAACCAGGGCGGCGGCTCAGGCGTTCAGGGCGCTGGCGGTGGTTCCAACTATGACGATTTGGACGACGATATCCCGTTTTGATTGATTACGGGCCTTCGGCCTAGCCATAGATCGCCTCGGCAAATAGTGCCCAACCTTCTGACCGACCGACGATGAAACTCAGCGGTGCGCCGCCAGCGGCGACCACGAGGCCGAGCATGCTGGCCCAATGAGGTTTCCCGCGTGCGCGCCAAACGTATATCAGGAACGTCCCTGCAATTGCTAGCGCGGCAACTCCCGGCAGCGGCTCAAATCCTATCGCCAGGCCCAGTCTCGCAGTGGCTGGCGGCAGCATCATCAAACCGGCAAGCACCATCAACCGTTTGTGTGCTGCACCGTTCTTGCGGTTCAATAAAGCCAGCACATAGAAGACTAAAAATCCGAGCAGATCCATGCTCGGGAAGATCGTAGATCCAGCTGGCGTCATGCCGCCGATCGAACTTGTCGGGTTAGCAAATGCGCCTCGAACTACAAGGTAACCGGTCACGATCATCAGCAGGACCAGTGCCACACTCATCTGCCCCATTCTCTTGTGCAGATCATATTCCGAAGTGTAGATCAATCGGGCTTGCGAGGCGGTCAGCAAGTACCAGCCGAGCAATGTGATGCCATGGAATGCTACCAAAGGCGAAGGTGGAAATGGAAATTCAGCCAGGTACATGGCGGAAGCGCCGAAACCCACAAATATGAAAACGATCATCACCACGGTGATGTTGAAAAAGAATCGCTCTGCGCGCGGATTTGCCGTCATTGATACCCCCAACAATGTCGACCCATGGCGGGTTTAATGGGGAGCAGTATCAGATGCAAATGCGGTAGCGAATTCAGTCCTTCTTCAACGACTTCAATGCTTCAGCCAACGGGCCGGAAGGTTCATCATCGCTGCTGATACCTGCTGCCTTGCGTGCAGCATCGGCATTCGGTCCCTCGGCATAGGGATCAATCGCAAGGCCAAGTGATTGGGCAACAGCCTCGCCGAGATCAAAGGTTATGCCTGAATATTCGATTTCGTCGAGATCATCGGCAGCCAATTCGATCTCGATTTCATCTGCGTCATTGGGCTCTGGCTCGAATTCCTCGACAAAGCTGAATGCAAGTGGCTCCTCAATCTTGGTCACAAAGTCCTCGCGCGAGATCGCGCATACTTGCGTGATCCGCGCCTTGAGCGTGCCGGTCGCGCGGATCGTCTTCGCGCGCTGTTCCAGCTCTATCGTTGCATGAAGATCATCGACGCTGGTGAGCGAGAAGCGCTCAGCCAGCACGGCTCGCTCTGCCTCGCTCGCTTCGATGACAACCGGATCGGCGGGTAGTGCGCGGACTTTGATCGGACGGGAAAGTTCGCTTTCGCTCATGCCGATTCGCCTAGTCCGAAATCCGCGACAATCAGCGCGTCTGCATCCATCCTGGCAAGATGATCGTGCAGGTTTTGCAGCTTGCCTGCGACGCAGGCCGGCGAGCCATCTTCAGTGAAAGTCACATTGCGGGTGATAGCTGCCTCCAGCCTTGCGGCATCCCCTTCGGTCAGGGCAGGGCGATATGCGCCCAGCCGCCCGCCAAGCGAACTCATCAGCTTGCCGACATGCTTGCCGACGACAACATCATTGATTCCGAATTCGCGCAATTGCCCGTCCATATCTTCGACAAACAGTTCGCACAGAAGCGCGCTTTGCTGGTGACTGTCTGCGGCCTCCATACGCACAACCACTACGCTTAGCACAGCGGTGATCATGTCAAACCGCCCGGCGACAGTGTCAGCCACTTTGCAATCCGCATACCAGCTTGGGTCACGCGTCAGCTCGACAACCTTGTGCCAAAGCGGGCGAACCACGTCCCGCGGATCTTTCTGCGTGCCGAGCAGCTTGGAAAGGAATGACATGGGTTTTGGGCGCTCCGTAAGTTTGGCGTTCAGCCAGAATTCAATTCGCTATGCCCAGAGGCGTTGAAACGCGGCGTTGCAAGCCGCGCGCCATCGCCGTAAGGCTCTTGGCCGAGATATAGTGATGCTCGCCGCGCGGACAATGCGTAGCAAGCGAATGCAGATAAGGTTTGCGGTTCGAATGATCCACGCGAAAGCTTTCAAAATTGGTCTGATTGCAACTCTGGCGCTTGCGATGGCGGGGTGTACTTCCATCCGTCAATCGCGCGGCTATGTGGTTGACGCTTTGCTGGTCGATGCAATTCAGCCTGGCATCGACAACCAGCGTTCGGTGGAAATGACAATGGGCCGCCCAAGCTTCTCCAGCCAGTATGGCGCGCCGACCTGGTATTATATTTCCAGTGTCACCGGGCAACGCGCCATGAGCAGTCCCAAAATCCGCTCGCATAGCGTGCTTGCGATACAGTTCGATGACGCTGGCAAGGTTGTCAGCACCGATCGAAGCGGAATTGACAGCGTGGCGTTCCTTTTGCCTGACGGTGATGAAACGCCAACATTGGGCCGCGAGCGCGGCTTCCTGGAAGACCTGTTCGGCAATATCGGCACAGTCGGCGCACCTGGGGCTGGTGGCGCCCCGCAATAAAGCGTTTGCGGGCCCGGCCCGCTTGACCGGCGGCACTTCACCCCCATATCTCGCTGCATGAACGATAAAGCGGCGAGCCACGGCCTGATCCAGTGGCACGGCACCACCATTGTCGGCGTGAAACGCGGCGATCAAACTGTGATCGCGGGCGATGGTCAGGTTTCCATGGGCAACACGGTGATGAAGCCCAATGCGCGCAAGGTTCGCCGCATTGGTGAAGGCGGCAAGGTGATTGCCGGCTTTGCAGGTGCAACGGCGGATGCCTTCACTCTGTTCGAGCGGCTTGAAAAGAAGCTGGAAGCACATTCTGGCCAATTGCTGCGCGCAGCGGTCGAGCTGGCAAAGGATTGGCGCACCGATAAATATTTGCGCAATCTGGAAGCGCTGATGATCGTTGCTGACAAGGATGTGCTGCTGGTGCTGACTGGCAATGGCGACGTGTTGGAGCCGGAAGGCGGGATCACAGCCATCGGTTCAGGGGGCAATTATGCGCTGGCGGCGGCGCGCGCGCTCGCTGACTATGAAGAAGATGCCGAAGTGATTGCACGCAAGGCGATGCAAGTCGCGGCAGATATCTGTGTGTTCACGAATGGCAATGTGACTGTCGAGAAGATCTGACTGAAATGATTGAATCACTCACTCCGAAGGCGATTGTCGCCGCGCTCGACGAGCATATTATCGGCCAGAAAGACGCCAAGCGCGCGGTCGCTGTGGCGCTGCGCAATCGTTGGCGCCGGCAAAAACTCAATCGCGAACTCCGCGATGAAGTGACGCCAAAGAACATCCTGATGATCGGCCCGACCGGCTGCGGCAAGACAGAAATAAGCCGCCGTCTAGCCAAGCTTGCGCAAGCGCCCTTTATCAAGATCGAAGCGACCAAGTTCACCGAAGTTGGGTATGTCGGTCGCGACGTTGAACAGATCGCGCGCGACCTGGTCGAAGAAGCGATCCGGCTTGAGAAAGAACGCCGCCGCGATGCAGTGCGCGAAGCCGCCAGTGAAGCGGCGATGGAACGCTTGCTCAACGCGCTTTGCGGAGAAAACGCATCTGAAGCGACCCGCGAAGCATTCCGTGAGCGCGTCGTGCAAGACGCTATGAACGATGTCGAAGTCGAGATCGACATCTCCGAAGCGCCACAAATGCCGTTCGACATGGGCAATATGGGCGGCAATGTCGGAATGATTGATCTGTCTGACATGTTCGGCAAGGCGATGGGCAAGAAGCCGACAAAGCGCCGCAAATTGAAGGTGCCTGATGCCTGGGACCGGCTGGTGGACGAGGAAGCGGACAAGCGACTTGACCAAGATGACGTGAACCAGGCCGCAATTGCCAATGCCGAAACCAACGGGATCGTATTCCTCGACGAGATTGACAAGATTGCGGTGAGTGATGTGCGCGGCGGCTCGGTCAGCCGCGAAGGCGTTCAACGCGATCTGCTTCCGCTGATCGAAGGTACAACGGTCAGCACGAAATACGGCCCGATGAAGACGGACCATGTGCTGTTTATCGCATCGGGCGCGTTTCACGTGGCCAAACCGTCTGACATGCTGCCCGAATTGCAAGGCCGCTTACCGATTCGGGTTGAGCTGCGCGCGCTGACTGAAGAGGATTTCGTGCGGATCCTCTCAGAGACCCGCGCCAATCTGGTCGAGCAATATCGGGCTCTGTTGGGCACAGAGAAAGTCACGCTCGATTTCACCGAGGATGCAATCAGCGAAGTCGCCAAGATTGCTGCACAAGTGAACGAAAGCGTCGAGAATATTGGCGCGCGGCGCTTGCAGACGGTGATGGAACGGTTGCTCGAAGAAATCAGCTTCGAAGCCGAAAATCACGCTGACGAGACCATAAAGATCGACGCTGCCTATGTGCGAGATCGACTTGCGGATCTCGCTGGCGATAGCGATCTCAGCAAATACATCCTGTGATGAGAGAACCGGTATCTGACCGGGATGAGATGGTTGCGCAAATGGCGCTGCTGCTCGACGATCAAGCCTACTGCTTTCTGTTCATCTCGCCGGAAATGGCGCCAACTGCGCTCTGTTCAGCGATCGGGACATTTCGCGAGGACGAAGGCGTGACGGCTATCGTACCCGAAGGCGTGGCGCGCGAACTGGGCGACGAAAGTTCAGCCTTCGCGCGGATTACGCTGCGGGTGCATTCCGCGCTCGAGGGGGTAGGGCTGACAGCAGCCGTTTCCGGCGCGCTCGCTGACGCGGGGATCGCGTGCAACATGGTCGCAGCATTCCATCATGATCATGTTTTTGTTCCGGCTGAGCGGGCTGAGGAAGCGCTCTATACTCTCAAGAATCTGCAAGCTGAAAGACGTCCGGATTGATTCGTTCGCTGGCGCATTAGACCGGTTAAGTTGCCCACCAGCCATACCAATGCTAACCGAGGGCCCTTGAAAGAGGGGGAATATACATGAAAGCATATCTCGCACTAAGCGCGGCACTCGCTTTCGCAGCCTGCTCGCCTGCCGCCGACACCGAAGCCGAAGTGCCGGTTGATGAAGTTGCCGCTTACGACGGCAGCGTGGCTCCCGGAGACTATTCCGTCGACGATGGTGAAGGTACATCACCATTTTCGATCGATGCGGATGGAAATTGGAACGGTGTCGATGATGAGGGCAATCCCAATGAAGGCACCTCTGAAATTGTCGACGAGAAGATTTGTTTCACCACGGCTGGCGACGATGTAGCGCGCTGTTGGCTTAATGAGGCACCCGGCGAAGATGGAAGCTTCACTTCGACTAGTGACGAAGGCGAAACGGTAACGGTTACGCCGATCGCAGCTGAGGCTGAATCTGAAGGGTAACTGTTCGCTTTACGGAATGAAAAGGGCGGCTCGAGAGCCGCCCTTTTTGTTTCGATCAAGTGCTTCTTCAAGGATGCGGAGCGAGTCCAATTTCCACGCCGGTCTTATCTGTCAGCGCGAACTTGTCGAACAGGTCAGTGCTTGCCCGGTTAAGCCCACGCACTTGCACGCTTCGACCGTTTCGCCGCATACGCTCTACAACCTTGTCCAGCGCACCGATGGCCGAGATGTCCCAGAAATGTGCCTTCCGGACATCGATGATGACATGGTCAGCCGGATCAGACTGGGTGCTTTCCGGGCCGAGCGCCGCTTCGAACCGATCGACGCTGGCGAAGAAGATCTGGCCCTTGGCGCGGTAGATCGCGGTGTCTCCATCGCGTTCGCGAACCACCTCGAACATGGTCATCACTTTGTGAGTGAAGAAGACGCCTGAAAGGATTACACCTCCGAGCACGCCGAGCGCTAGGTTATGCGTGGTCACAACTGTCACAACCGTTGCCAGCATCACGACAGAGGACTGCCATGGGTGCTTGCCCAGGTTGGGAATTGAGTTCCATGAGAACGTGCCGATCGAGACCATGATCATGATCGCCACCAGTGCAGGCATCGGAACTTGTCCCACCCACGACCCAAGCGCTGCCAGTAGCACCAGCAGTGTAACACCAGCCGTCAGTGACGAAAGCCTGCCGCGCCCGCCGCTGGTGACGTTGATGACAGATTGGCCGATCATCGCACAACCGCCCATGCCGCCGAAGAATCCGGTGACGACGTTGGCAATACCCTGTCCTGCGCTTTCGCGGCGCTTGTCGCTGCCGGTGTGCGTCATGTCATCCACGATCTGAGCGGTGAGCAGGCTTTCAAGCAAGCCAACCGCTGCCATGGTTGCGGCATAAGGGGCGATGATGCGCAGTGTATCCCATGTCAGCGGAACATCGGGAAGCGCAAAGAACGGTAGCCCTTCGGGCAATTCACCCATGTCGCTGACCGTGTTGACCGGCGCATCGAGCCAGATCGACAACGCGCTCAAAACGATGATCGCGATCAGCGGGCTCGGAATGGCTGTTGTGACCTTGGGGATGAGGTAGATCATGGCAAGGCCTACGATGACCATTGCATAGGTCTCCCAGCTCACGCCGATCAGCTGCGGCAATTGCGCCATGAATATCAGGATTGCGAGCGCGTTTACGAAGCCCGTGATCACAGAACGGCTGACGAATTGCATCAGCAGATTGAGCCGCAACAGCGCGGCGACGCCCTGAAAGACACCCATCAAAATGGTCGCGGCGAAGAGGTATTCCACGCCGTGGTCGCGCACCAGTGGAACGACAACTACAGCGACGGCTGCGGTCGCTGCGGAAATCATGCCCGGACGCCCGCCGGTGAACGCAATGACGATTGCAATCGTGACAGAGGCGTAAAGGCCGACACGCGGGTCAACGCCGGCGATAATTGAAAAGCCGATCGCTTCCGGGATAAGGGCCAAAGCGACAACAATCCCGGCGAGGATATCGGCGCGCACATTGGAGAACGAGTCGCGGCGGATCGCGGCGGCATCAAACATAGAAAATTCCCGAATTCGGATTTTTTGGAAGGCGCCGGCAATTCGCGGCGCTTATCTTGAATGCCCGCCTTTGGCCTATTGTGCAGTGCAGCACAACCCCGTGGGAGCCAAAATTGGTATGCACGCCGTGGCACAAATTAAAGCCGCACATCGATATTGATGGGCCGTTCGCAGGACAAACACGGTTCTACGGTTGATCTGGAACCTGCTGGCTGTTCAAAGCATTATGGGTACTAATATCGAAACTCAGGGGCCGACATATGATCAGAAAAGCATTGCTTCTTGGCGCGGCAGCAGCTGCAATCGCTGCTACGACTCCGGCATTGGCTGACGGGCACGCGCATAGCGAAACAATGCAGGCGCAGCTGTCTGCTCCCGAAATCGAATACACCATGTGGACGCTCGATAATGGACTGGACGTTATCGCCCTGCCGGATTCGGGGACGAGCACGGTCACGACATCGCTGTGGTACGACATTGGCTCGAAGCTTGATCCCGAAGGGCGCAGCGGTTTTGCGCATCTGTTCGAGCATATCCTCAGCCGCAAGACCGAGAACATGCCTTACAACATGATCTACGGGCTGACTGCGGATATCGGCGGCACACGTAACGCGTCGAATTGGGTCGATCGCACCAATTATTACGAGATTGTCCCTGCCCAGTATTTGGAAACCATGCTGTGGACCCACCGTGAACGCATGGCGAAGGTTGTGGTTGATGACGAAGTGTTTGAAACCGAACGCGGGGTTGTGAAGGAAGAACTGCGCCAGCGAGTGCTCGCGCCGCCCTATGGCCGCCTGCAGCGTTTTGTCCTGGCAGAAAACGCGTTCGATATCATGCCGCATCGCCGCCCCGGCATTGGCAGTATCGAGGATCTGGACGGCGCCACGCTGGATGACGCACGCGCATTCTACGAGGCTTACTACGGGCCCGACACGGCCACGCTGATTGTAGCGGGCAATTTCGAACTCGCTCGGCTTCGCAGCCTGGTAGACCAATACTTCGCTGACATTCCCCCGCGCGCGAACCCGGTTGATCTTGCCATTACCCAGCGCGAACCTGAACGCACGCAACCGCGTGTGGTCAATGCAACCGCGCCCAATGTGCCGCTTCCGGTCGTAGGTGCGGTTTGGAAAGGCCCGCCAACAACGGATCCAGACGCTGCGGCGCTGGAAATGCTCGAAGCGCTTCTGGTGCGCGGCGACAATAACCGTTTGGATAGCGCGCTCGTCCGCAGCGGGCAGGCGGTCCAGGCCGCGGCCAATGTCCAACTGTTCCGTGAGGCGGGACAAATTTCGGCCTATGCGGTGGTTTCCAATCCGGAAGCTATGGATCAGGCGAGCGCCACTTTGGACGCTGCGTTGGAGCGCATCCGCACTCAGCCGGTGAGCGAGGCCGAACTGGCCGAAGCGCGCAATGAAATCATTGCCAGCACTCTGCGCCGCCGGGAAACTGCGCGCGGACGGGCGTTCGAGCTAGGCGAAGCATTGGTTTCAAGTGGTGATCCCGACTTTGCCGATACGCGCCTCAATCAACTGCTGGAAGTGACCGCGGATGATGTCATGCGGGTGGCGGCGAAATACCTCGATCCACAAAAACGCGTAGCGTTCACCTATACCGCGGGAGATGATGATCCATCGACCTATGCCAACCCGGTACCAATGCCCGAATATCGGACATTGCCCGCAGCGGCGGGTGAGATTCGCCAAGTCCTGCCAGAGGATCAACGCATGGCGCCTCCCGGACCGGGCGATGTGCCAGTTGTTGCTGCGCTTGAGATCGTCGAGGGCACGCTATCGAATGGCATTAAGGTGGTCGCTGTACAAACCGGAGACGTACCTATCGCTACCGTTACCATGTTGGTGCCCGGCGGCAGCAAGACTGATCCGCGCGCCAAGGCAGGTGTCGCGCAGATGGCAGCCGGGCTGGCGGACAAAGGCATCGAAGGGATGGACGAAGTTGCCATCGCTGCCCGGTTTGAAAGTCTGGGTGCGAGTTTCGGCGGCGGCGCAGGCAGCGACGGTACCAGCTTCAGCCTGACAGCGCCGGTTGCAACGCTTGCCGACGCCGGAGCACTAGCTGCGCAGATCATTCGCGGGGCAACCTATCCCGAAGACGCCTTCCAGCGCGAACGCAAACGCGCGGCGGATGGTTTGCAGGTTTCGCTGAAAGACCCGGGCAGCCTGTCGCGCTACGTCGTGCGGATCGCGATGTATGGCGATGCGCCCTACGGCTCACAGCCGGGCGGTACTACTGAGAGCCTGGCAGCGATTACCCGTTATGATCTGATCGCGCACCGCGCCTCTTATTTCCATCCCGATGCCATGCAAATCGTGGTCAGCGGTGGGATCAATCCCGAGCAGGCTATTTCTGTGACTGAGCAAATGTTCGGCGACTGGGTTGTCGCAACCCCGCCGGGTTCAGTTCCGCACGAGGCAGCGGGTGAAGACCAGCCGGTCCGAACGATTGTGATTGATATGCCTGACGCAGGCCAAGCTGCGGTGGTTGCAGCAGTGCGGGCTCCCGCACGCCAGAGCGAGGATTTTTTCCCGCTAGAATTGGCGAACAGCGTGCTTGGGGGCGGGTCGAGCGCGCGCTTATTTGAAGAGATTCGCACCAAGCGCTCACTTAGCTACGGCGCATATTCGGGCTTTGCCGATCGCGCGGACGAATCAATTCTAACCGCGAGTGCGCAGACCAAAAATGAAACCGCCGATGAAGTGGCGCAGATATTCTTTGATGAATTTGAACGGCTGGGCAGTGAACCATTGAGCGATGACTTGCTGAACAAACGTCGGCTTTACATGTCAGGCAACTTCGCCCGGGCGCTCGAATCGAGCGGCGGGTTCAACTCTATCGTTTCAACGCTGCAGCAGCAGGGGCTTGAACCTGCCGAAGCGCTCAAATTTGCAGAGCGGCTGGATGCGGTCGATAGCGAAGCGGCGACCCTTGCGGCCCGCACCTATGTCGATCCGGCCAAGGCGACCTTGGTTATCGTAGGTGATGCATCGCGATTCCTGGACGATCTGAAAGAGATCCTCCCCGATGTGGAAGTGATTGCGGCAGATGACGTGGATCTGTCTCTGGCTTCCTTGCGGAAGGTGGCAGACGAAGCGAGTACTGAGGCAGAGTAGGCTTTACTCTGCCGCCTGGCTCTCTTGTTCGCGCTCGGCCAACTGGCGCGTCCACATATCGGCATATAAGCCGTCCGCGGCGAGCAAATCGCGATGGCGGCCAGCCTCTGCGAGTTTGCCCTGATCCAGCACCAGGATGCGGTCAGCATCGGCAATGGTCGAAAGGCGGTGTGCGATAGCGATCGTGGTGCGGCCTTTGGCAACGCGCTTGAGCGTTGACAGGATGTCTTGCTCGGTCCGGCTGTCCAGCGCGCTGGTCGCTTCGTCCAGCAGCAGGATCGGAGGGTTCTTCACCAGCGTGCGCGCAATCGTAACGCGCTGTTTTTCACCGCCGGAAAGCTTGAGGCCGCGCTCGCCCACTTCGGTGCCAAAGCCATCGGGCAATTGCTCGACAAACGGCAGGATAGAGGCATCGCGCGCAGCGGCAACCACATCTTCGTCGCGCGCGCCGCCGCTGCCATATGCTATGTTGTAGCCGATCGTGTCGTTGAACAGCACGCTGTCTTGCGGAACGATGCCGATTGCGGCGCGCAAGCTTTCCTGCGTGACCCCGGCGATATCCTGACCATCAATAAGGATGCGTCCGGCCTGGGTATCATAAAAGCGGAACAGAAGGCGTGCGATCGTGCTTTTGCCTGCACCTGAAGGGCCGACAATCGCGACGGTCGAACCCGCCGGAACTTCAAAACTCAGATTGTTGAGGATCTGCCGCTCAGGCTCATAGCCAAAGCTGACGTGATCGAATGTTATGTGCGGGCGATTGATGAGAAGGGCGGGCGCACCTGGCTTGTCCTGCACTTCCACATTGGTGTCCATCAGTTTGAACATCTCACCCATGTCAACCAAGCCCTGGCGGATAGAGCGATACACGAACCCGAGTAGGTCGAGCGGGCGGAAGAGCTGAAGCAGATAAGTGTTCACCAGCACCAGATCGCCAACTGTGAGGCGGCCTTGGCTCCAGCCCCAAACAGTCAGCGCCATTGCGCCCGCCATCAGGGTATTGGTTATGAGCGACTGGCTGATGTTCAGGATGGCTAGCGAATTCTCGCTCTTGATCGCCGCTTCGGCATAGGCGCCGGCTGCCGCGCTGTAGCGTTCCTCTTCACGGGTTTCCGCGCCGAAGTACTTGACCGTTTCGTAATTGAGCAGCGAATCCACCGCGCGATCAAGCGCTTTGCCATCAAGGTCATTCATCTCGCGGCGCAGTTTTGTGCGCCACTCGGTGATCCAACGTGTCACTGAGATATAAGCGACAACCGTAATGCTGGTTGCCGCGACCAACTCCCACCCGAAATTGATATAGAAGATAATGCCAACCGCGATCAGTTCGATGGCAGTAGGGGCGATATTGAAGAGCAGGAAGTAAAGCATCGTGTCTATGCTCTTCGTGCCGCGTTCAATCGTCTTGGTGACTTCGCCCGTGCGCCGACCCAGATGGAATCGTAGGCTCAGGCGGTGCAAACGCCGGAATACATCCTGCGCTAGATTGAAGGTGGCGACCTGGCCGACCCGCTCGAACGCTATATTGCGCAGGTTATCGAATGCGACGCTTGTGAAGCGACCCAGCCCGTAGGCAAGGACCAGCGCGAGAGCGACCATCGCCGCCTCATTGCTCGGCACAGTCATCGCATCGACTGCATATTTATATGCAAACGGCAGGGATAGTACGACCGCTTTCGCCGTAAGCACAAATCCCATCGCAGCGATAATGCGTCCCCGAAGCGATGGATTATCGCGCGGCCAAAGGTAAGGAAGGAAGCGTCTTAGCGTGAGCCAGCCATCAGCTTCGAGCGGGCGATTGTCTGCGGTATCTGGCGGCATTGCCTGACCCATGTGGGGGAGTGCGCGCGGTAGCGCAAGCTTGCAGCGGGTCTCTACTGGTCTAGGCGGGTGGCGTGATTGCCTTCGTAACGTGTGCGGGCTCTGCGCGGCACGTCGAACAGGATCTGCCGCTTGGCAAAATCAATCGCGACACGGTCAAACAGACGCAAATGCTGCATGCCCAATGACAAGACCGGCTTGTCTTGCAAGCCAAGCGCCTCGAACGCGGGCGTATCGGCGAATGTGATTGGCACGTTCGATACTTCTAGACCCTGAAACTCGATGCTGCGGGCATACGAAAGGTCGCTTAAGATAGAGGCGCCATTGACGTCGGTCGTCTTGACTTCCTGCGCGCGCTTGGCGCTGATCCGGCGTTGCAGAGCAAGGTTGCCCATGCTGGCCTGAGCCCCAGTGTCGACGATCACTGTTGCACGCACCCCTTCTATCAATGCGTCTGTAATCAGAAGCTGCCCCAGTTTGCTACGCGCACGGACGACGATCTCGAAACCTCGACGACCGAGATCCTCGTCAGCGTCAGCCATTGCGATCGTTTCTTCGCGAAAATCGATCAGGACGCGAAAGTCCTGCAAGGCATCCAGCCCAATAATACCATCTGCGCCGACATGGCGATGTTGGAGCACTGGTGCGGCAATATTGTGCAAAGTACGATCGGCCACTTCGAACCGGTCGAGTTCGACAAGATCAACTATCCGTCGGCTCGCCATGCCAACCACCATTGCTTCGCCGGCAGGGGGAAGAATGACGCCGCGCATAACGCGGTCTGTCACTGCGGTGGCCTGCGCCCCGGTGTCGATCATGAAGTTGTATGGGCCAGCCCCGTCAATCTTCACAGGTATCGTATAGCGCAAGTTGCTGTCTTCATCGAGCGGGAGGATCGCGGTGCGCGGATCAGTCAGATCTGGCAGAAGGGGAGTCGTCGCAATGGGCGTTCGCTTTTGCGCATCGTCTGCGACTTGCGTAAGCGGTAATGCGGCTGCGGCAAGTCCCGCGGTTGCAAATGCGGTCCAGATAATATGCGACATGTCTTTCTCCCAGAAAGCACATCTACCAGACAAAGGTCCCGGGCCCAAGTTCTGAACGAGTGAAGGGGGGGGAATCGAGTCGATCAACTGCGCATCAACTTGGATTCGCAAAGCGATTCCCAGCCAGAGTCACTGGATTCAGTGTAACAGGCAGCGATGAATCGTCGGGAATCAGGACTGCAACCGGATCTAACCTTGCAATTGTGCGTCACGACCCCACTTAGGTGTAGGAAAAATGGCCGTAAAAATGGCGGAAATCTGCGGTTATTTCGCTAGTGTGAAATAAAATTGCAAAAAGGCGTTGACCCGACTCAATGCCCCCCATATATGGCCTCTCACCGACGCGGCGCTGACGGTTTCACCGCCCACCAAGTTGGTCGCCAGACACAGACGGATAGCCGGTCCCCCGGTGGAAGAATCGGGGCCCCATTGCTGTCCGCCTTTTGTTGTCTGGTTGGCTCTTTGACATCGTTAGTTTTTGATGAAGGGACATGTG